>DASYCL010000493.1:0-4538 GCA_036500245.1 Polyangiaceae bacterium
CGTGCTGCTCGGCGGAGTCGCAGCGCTCGGTTCCGCGGTTTCGGTCGCAGGCGTAGTCGCAGTTGGCGCGGCGCTGAGTTCGGGCTTGGGCGGCGCGATCGCGGCTTGAGGTTGCGCCGCAGGCACGGCTTCGGGAGCTGCGCGCGACGACGAGTGCGCGAACCAAAGCGTGAGCACGGAAGCCAGCAGCGCGGACCCAAGCGAAGCCAGCAAAGCGACGCGCTTCGACGAAGCTTTCGCCGCTCGCAAATCGCTCGCCAAAACCACGCTGAGGTCGCCCCACATGCCGGCGCCGCGTAGCGGCAGCTCGAACTCCGGATCGGTCGTCGTGGGAGCGAGCGAGCCGCCGGGCGGCAGCATTTTGCCGATCTTGAGCGGCTCGGCGCGCGCGGTTTGCAGCGGATCAGATTGCGGTTCGAGCGAGAGCCGCGGTTTGGGCTCGATCTTCGGCAAAGGTTCCGGCTTCGGTTGCGGCCGAGCTTCGAGCTTCGGTTCCGAACGCGTCAGCGTAATTGGCTTGATTGGCGCGACCGGCGGAGCGCTCGCCGCGCGTTGGTGCAGGATTTTTTGCGTGCCTTCCCACTCCGCGCGCACGGAGTCCGCGAACGTGAGGCTCGGCGTGGCCCGCTCGTAAACTGCGAGCGCGTTCGCGTTGCTGTCTTCCGACTTCGAGTCCGACTTCGAGCTCGGTTGCGACGCTTCGCTGCGCGCGGCACTCGTCGCAGTGTGAAGGCCTGCGGGTTCGCGAATGGTTGCCGGATCGCGCACGACCGGGAAGCCGAACGGCAGCGTGTTGCGCCGGCGCTCATCGCGCGCGGCACGCGCGGCTTCTTTGGGCGGCGGATGCAAGCTACGCGCGGTGCTCGCGGGCTTTACTGCGGCAGCCTTCGCGGGCCTTGCAATGGGCGCGGGCGCCGGCGGCGGCTTCGCTGCTGCCGAGTGCGGTTGGTTCGGCGCAGGTTGCGCGGGAGTGCCGGCTGCAGGCGGCGCGAAGCGGTGGGTTGCGAGCCGCAGCGGCGGCACGTCGGCGAGCGGCGCCCAGTCTTGCATGCCGAGCCGCCAGACCAACGAGCGCTCGGTGATGCGGCGCGTGCGGAGCGCCTCGACGATGTCGTTCGTGGTCATTGGCACCACGACTTGATCGGCGGTGTTCACCAGCCACTCGCCAGCGAGCGCGGCGGCAGGCGCTGCGTCGCCTTTGACGTGCGTCACTTGGTCGGAGTCGAGCGACTCTTCCCAGCCCTCGTCAATCGATAGGGATTCGCTCATGACCGCGCTCCGGCCGCTTAGCATAGCGAAATTGGCGATCGGAACGAGCGGGAGAGTAACGACAAAAATGAGCACGCCCAAAAGCGAAGCAATTATCCATTGCAGGCGCACGCGTGCACGCAGGCGAGCACGTGGCATGCGCTCGCGCGCCGCGCACGAAATGCGAGTGATATCGGGCTGCTGGCTCGAGACTTTGCGCAGGCGCGATGCGTGCCCGGGGGAACGGCGCCACGCGACGTATTGGGCTCCCCCCAAAAAAAAAGAGCACGAGCGTGCGGACATTTCTCAGCGAAGCGTGGTCTTTGCGCGTTCCGCTGCTTGGCGCGCCGACGTCGCCGCACGCGGGCGGGCGACTCGCGGCCGCGATTTCGCGCGCTGGCGGTTCCAGCGACGCGCCATGCAACGCGGAGTTTGAACTTGGAGTTGTCAGGAAGAACGGCCCAACAACAACCGAGCAGCACCCGCTCAGCGCGGCGGAGGCGGAGGCGGTGGCGGAGGCGGTGGCGGTGGCGGCGGCGCAGCCTTCGGCGGCGGTGGCACCGACGGCGGCACGGTCGGCGGAGGCGGCGTGGGCTTCGCGGTGTCCGGCTGCACGCACGCCGACAAGTCGAAGAAGATGAACTCGAGCGCCTTCGCTTGCGGCGTCATGCCGTTGGTCTTGCACTCGGTCGGGAAGGGCTTGCTCGGATCCGAGTTGTCGCCGCCCACGGTTTGCATCGTGACCGGATCGGTTGCCGACGCGTTCATGTGCAAGTCGGTCATCACCGCGCGACCGCATTGCATGTCCGAGGTTGCGGTCGACGGCGTGTTGAACGTCAGGTACTGCACCGATTTGCGCATCTTGCTGTCGTTCGGGTTCACCGGCACCGTGACCCAATCCTGAGTCGGCGGGTTCACCGCATCGACCGAGAACTGGCCCTGCACGATGTTGAGCTGCGCGTGCGTCGTGGTCGCGCCGACGGTGTCGAGCCAATCGGCCAGCGCCGCGCCCTTGGCGAAGCCTGTATTTACGTTGCCGACGATGCCGCTCGTCGGCAAATCGCTGCCGACGCCGATGTAGTCGGCCGTGCCCTTCAAGTCCGCCGGGCCCTTGAGCAACCAGTTGAAATGCAAGTGCCCGAAGAAGACGCGGCCACCCGTGTTCAAGTAGTTGTCCATGTTGGCGTAGTACGGAGACTTCGCGCCGGGATATTGGCTGCCTTCGCAAGACAGCATCATCATGTCGTAACCGGCCATCTTGGTCGGGCTCGACCACAGCGTCTGCGCGGACGCGAAGTTGCCGCCGGCTTGGAACGAGTTCGTGCCGGAACCCTTGGGCCCACTCGTCGTCGGGGCCGGGATCGCGGGCGGGCTCGCGTCCCCACCGAAGTACATGTGCACGCGACCTTTGCCGGTGTCGGTCGTGAACTCGGAATCCGCGATGCCGATCCGGCGAAGCTCGCATTCGAGCGCGTCCGAGCCGCCAGTAACGAGCGCGATTTGCGGGATATTGCCTTCGGTCTGCGTGCGCGGCAGCCGGGTGAGATCTTTGTTCGTGATCGGGTTGTCGATGCAGGCCGTCGCATTGACGCCGGTCGTGATCTCACGCCGCCACTTGCCGACTTGAATCACGAGCGGGATGTTCGTGCCGGTCGGGACATCGAGAATTTGGAAATGGCCTTTGTCGTCCGTGAGCGCGGTCGCGATGGGCTCACCGGAAGCCGTCGCCGAGCAGCGATCGCAGCTCGCGCCGGTCGGAACCGGATCGAGCGTCGTGACGTTCGGCACGTAGACGAGCGCGTTGTAGATTGGGTTGGTCCCGGCAGGGTCGTAGACCGTGCCGCTGATCGACGTGTGACCCGTGCCGCCGCACTTGTCGATGTTGCATTGAATACCGCTGCAAGCGCCGCCGGCCGCGCCGGTGCCCGGGCAAACGCCTGGCTCGTCCGAGCCGCACACGCCCGCGTCCGGACAAGCCATGTCGCAGTTGAGGCTCGAACCGCAGCCATCGCCGATGGTGCCGCAATATTGGCCGCCGTTCGCCGCGGTGCAGCTGCCCTTCGTGCAGTTGGCTGGAATGCAAACGTTGTTCGAGCTGCAAACTTGTCCGGACGGACAATCACCGCAGGGCAAGCTGCCGCCGCAACCGTCCCCGACCGTGCCGCAGAATTGACTGCCGTTGTTGCCGCAACTGAGCGGCATGCAGCCCGCCTTCACGCACACGCTGTTGGTGCAGGTCGAGCCGTCCGGACACGCGCCGCAATCGAGCGCGTGGCCGCAGCCGTCGCCGATGCTGCCGCAAAATTGGGTGTCGCCCGCGGTGCAAGTGGCGGCCGTGCAGCTGGCGCCGCCGACGCACAGGTTGTTGGTGCACGACCAATCGGTCTGGCAATTCATGCCGCAATCGATCTGCCCGTTGCAGCCGTCGCCGATCACTCCGCAATATTGGCCGCCGAGCGGCATGCACGACACCGACGTGTCGCACGTCATGCTGGCGTCCGAACCGCCGTCGGGCACGAGGATGCTGCCGCTGCCGGCGGTGCCGCTCGAAGTCCCAGCGCTGCCTGAGTTCGAACCAGCCACGCCGCTCGAGCCGCTGGTGCCGCGCAGTTGACCGTTATCGGAGCTCGAAGTCGTACAGTTCGCGACCGCGACCACGGCGGCGACATACACCGCCCCCGTCAAAACCCATTTCAGCATTTTCGCTAATGCGGCATGCCGAGCGATCGATCACGAAGCGAACGCGAATTGTCCTACCTTTAACGCAACAAAGGTTCTCGGCGTTATCTGTTGAATCCGAGTTCGCGCTAACCTCGCGATGTCATGGTCGTCGAAGAATCAATCGTGCAGCTCCCGACCAAAACCGGCGTCATGCAAACCCACGTGACGCGCCCCGTCGCTGCCGGCAAGCGCCCGGGGATCGTGCTCTTCTCGGAAATTTTCCAACGTACCGGCCCAATTCGGCGCATGGCCGCGATGCTCGCCGGTCAAGGCATGGTCGTGCTCGTGCCGGAGATTTTTCACGAGCTCGAGCCGGTCGGCGCTGTCCTTCCTTATGATTCCGCTGGCACCGAGCGCGGCAATCAACACAAGACGACCAAGCCCACGAGCGCCTACGACGATGACGCGCGAGCTTGTCTAGATCATTTACTAACTCGCGCGGACTGCGATGGGCGCTTGGGGACGGTCGGGGTGTGCATCGGCGGGCATCTCGCATTCCGCGGCGCGTTCGATCCGCGCGTGCGTGCCGCCGCGTGTTTCTACGCGACCGACCTGCATCAGGGCTCGCT
>DASYCL010000494.1:0-3005 GCA_036500245.1 Polyangiaceae bacterium
CGAAGTGCGAGAACTCATTGCGGCGGCCTTTGGTGATGGCTTCACCGAGCGGTTCGGCGTGATCGGTGAAATACAAAAATGGCGAGCTTGCCGCCCACTCTTGGCCCATGAAGAGCAGCGGAGTTTCGGGTAAAAATGCCAAAAGTAGGCTCAGCGCGCGGAACGCCGGCATCCCGGCGAGACGGTGCAGGCGTTCACCGCAGGCGCGATTGCCGATCTGATCGTGGTTCTGAAGCGTGAACACGAAGCGCCCGGGCGCGACGTTCGGGATGGGCTTTCCGTGCGCGTGTCCGGTTGCATCGGGCTGTCCTTCGTAGAGCTGGCCGCGTTCGCAGGCACGCGCGAGATCTGCGAGACTCGGACGATAGTCGGAGTAGTAGCCGTCGCGCTCATGAGTGAGCAGCACGTGTGCGATGTGATGGAAGTCATCGCTCCACACGCCGTCGACGCCGAGACCAAACAGGAACGCGGGATCGTCCCGGCAATCTTCCGCGATGATCACCGCCTTTGGCGAGCAGCCGTGAGCGATGCGAGCGAGCTCTTGCACGATGTGTGGATCGCCGCCCGGCTCGAGCTCGTGCGTCGCGTCGAGTCGCAGCCCGTCGAAGCCGAGGGTTTCGAGCCAGTAGCGCGCGTTATCCAAGATCAAACGGCGAAAAGCCGACTTTTCCAGCGCGGGCGCGTTGCCCCACGCATTCGTACGCTCGCAGAAATAGGTGTCGGAAAAGATCGGCAATGAATTGCCCGCGGGTCCAAGGTGATTGTAGACGACGTCGAGGATGACGCTCAGATCGAGCGCGTGCGCCGCGTCGATGAAGGCGTTCAGTTCGTCGCGCGTGCCGTAGCTCGAATGCGTCGCGAACAGCGCGACGCCGTCATAGCCCCAGCCGCGTTGACCCGCGAATGCTGCGACCGGCATCAACTCGACGACGGTGATCCCGAGCTTTTTCAGATCTGCGAGTCGGCCCGCCGCGCTTTCGAATCTGCCCTCTGGCGTGAACGCCCCGACGTGAAGCTCGTACACGACTTCGCCGCGCTCGAGGTCGACTGGGCGTTTGGGAAACGCGGGCGCAAGGAGTGGGCGCACGACCTCGGCCGGCCCGTGCACGCCTTGCGGTAGCGCCCGCGCGTAGGGATCGACCGCGACTTGACCGTCGACCCGGAAATTGTAGAGCGCGCCGGGCCTGACGTCGCGCACGGTTCCGCCGAAAATGCCGGCATCCCCGCGCTCGAGCGCAAACTCCCCGCACTCTTCGCCCGACTGATCGTAGAGCACGACCGAGATTCGTCGAGCCTTGTCCGACCAGGCCGCGAAGTGCGCGCCGCTGGCTTCGGCCACGGCCCCGAGGGTGACGCCTTCGGCGGGATTCATGGACGCCGCCCTCGTGTCAGCAGTTTGAAAGACGTGGCTTCGAGTCGCGTCTTCTCACCGCCGCGCTTGCTTTCGCTCGCGTCGTCCCGAGCGGTGTCGACCAATAGCTGCCATGGCCGAGTGTCTTCGGGATAGGGCAACGAGAAATCGATCGGTTCGCTGTGTGAATTGAAGAGCAAGAGCATGTCATCATCGATCAAGCGATTTCCGTCGTTGTCCACGTCGTCGAGGCCGTTCCCGGCGTAGAAGACGCCGAGCGAACGCGTCTCGGAGTTCGCCCAATCTTCGTCTGACATGTGTTCGCCGTCGTGGCGCAACCACGAAATGTCGCTCACCTTCGTGCCGCGAAGCGGCCGGCCCTTGAAGAACGTGGAGCGGCGGAACACCGGGTGGGACGCGCGAAGCTCGGTCAATTTCTTGGTGAAATTGAGCAAATTTCGCCGATCATCGTCGAGTTGCCAATCGAGCCAGCTGATTTCATTGTCTTGGCAATAGCCGTTGTTGTTCCCGCGTTGCGTGCGCGCGCGCTCATCCCCATGGAGCAGCATCGGCGTGCCTTGGGACAAGATCAGCGTGGCGAGGAGATTGCGCATTTGCTTGAGCCGCAGCGCGATGACGCCGGGATCTTCGCTCGGTCCTTCCGCGCCACAATTGAAGGACAAGTTGTTGTCGTTGCCGTCGCGATTCTCTTCGCCGTTGGCTTCGTTGTGCTTTTGCTCGTACGAAACCAGATCCGCGAGCGTGAAGCCGTCGTGCGCGGTGACGAAGTTGATGCTCATGTACGGATTCCTGCCATCGTTCTCGTACAGATCGCTGCTGCCCGTGATGCGATAGGCGAGCTCGGACGCCGAGCCGCCGTCGCCGCGCCAGAACGCGCGCATCGCGTCGCGGTAGCGTCCGTTCCACTCGGCCCAGCGCGTCGGAAAATTGCCGACCTGATAACCGCCTGGACCTACGTCCCACGGCTCGGCGATCATCTTGATCTGGCTCAACGTCGGATCTTGATGGATCAGCATGAAAAATGCCGAAAGCTGATCGACGTCGTGGAGCGATCTGGCCAAGGCCGCGGCGAGATCGAAGCGGAAGCCGTCGACGTGCATGTCCGTCACCCAGTAGCGCAGCGAGTCCATCATCAGCTGCAGTGTTTGCGGATGGCGCACGTTGAACGTGTTCCCGGTACCGGTAAAATCCATGTAGTAGCGCTTGTTGTCTTCCACCAAGCGGTAGTAGGTCGGGTTGTCGATGCCGCGAAATGACATCGTCGGGCCGAGATGGTTGCCTTCGGCGGTATGATTGTAGACGACGTCGAGGATCACCTCGATGCCTGCGGCGTGCATCGCCTTCACGAGTTCCTTGAACTGCTTGACCTCGCTGCCACGCTCGTCTCCCGAGCGGTACTTGGGGGATGGCGCGAAGAAGTTGATCGTGTTGTAGCCCCAATAGTTGCAGAGCCCGCGATCGAGCAGGAACTTGTCGTCGACGAAGCCGTGCACCGGCATCAGCTCGACGGCGGTGATGCCCAGCTCGCGCAGGTGACGGAGGATGGGCTCGCTTGCCAGGCCGGCGTAAGTGCCGCGCTGCTCGGCCAGGACTTGCGGGTGGCGCATGCTGAAGCCGCGAACGTGGGTCTCGT
>DASYCL010000495.1:0-4079 GCA_036500245.1 Polyangiaceae bacterium
GGCGAATCAGTAGCTTCGTTTTATTTCCGGGCATCTGACCCCAGCCCTTCGCGCGCGCTGAGGCGCGAAAGAGGGGGCGGAGAGAGTTATTAGACTTTCATCGGTCTGTCTCTTCTTTCGCTCTTTCGCGCCCGTGCGCGCGCGAAGGCTTGCAGCCGAATGCCCGGAAATACAACAAAGCCAGCAGGTTCGCGCGGCTGATCACGGTTTTGGAATGACGGGCGGCCACGTTAGAACCGACCGACCAGGCGCCCGCCGCGTAACCAGAAGCCCTGGCGGCCAAGCGCCTTGGTACGCGCAGCGCAAGAACACCCCCAGTTCCCGCACCCCACAAACAACCCGGCAAAACCTAGCGAACACCAATGGCACTACGCACGCGCGCCATGGTTTTCCCGGCGACTTCACGCGCTTGCTCGGAGCCCTTGTGCAGCACTTCGTCTAGGTACGCGGTGTCTTTGCGCAGGCGCTGATAGTTCTCTCGCTTGGGGCCGAGCTCGGCTTCGATGGCTTCGTACAGATCTTGTTTGGCGTGGCCCCAACCGTATTTCGGATCGCTCGCCAACTGTTCGACCATCCTGTCTGCGCGCGCTCGGGGGACGAGCAAGCGAAATAGTTGGTACACCGCCGAGGGCTCGGCTTCTTTCGGGGCTTCGAGCGGCTCGGAGCCGGTCTTGATCTTCAAGATCAGCGAGCGCAGCTCCTTCGCGGACGAGAAGAGCGGCACCGCGTTGTCGTAGGATTTGCTCATTTTGCGGCCGTCGAGGCCGGGCACGAGCGGGGCTTCGCCGATCACGGCGTTCGGCACGCGCAGGGTTTCGCCGAAGGCATGGTTGAAGCGCTGCGCGACGTCCCGCGCGACTTCCACGTGTTGTTTCTGATCTGCGCCGATCGGCACCGAGTCGACGTCGTAAAGCAAGATGTCAGCAGCCATCAACGCCGGATAGGCGTAAACACCGCCGTTCGGCGCTTCACCGCGATCGAGCGCGGCTTTGTAAGCGTGGCCGCGCTCGAGTTGTCCGGCGGAGAGACAGCACAACAAGACCCAGCACAGCTCGAAAGTTTCCGGCACGAGCGACTGCAAAAATAAACTCGTCGTGTTGGGATCGAGCCCGCATGCGAGCCACGTTGCCGTCACCTCGTGCACGCTCTCGCGCATCTCTTTCGCATCATGCACCGTGGTGAACGCGTGATAGTCGGCAACGAAGTAAAGCGCGTGGTGCGATTTCGCGAGCTCGAGCGCGGGACGGATCGCCCCCAAATAGTTGCCGAGATGCGGAGTCCCGGTGGGTTTGATGCCGGTGAGTACGGTCGTCATGTCGAGCCTTCGCCGAAAAATGCCGATCGCTTCTTACTTCAGGCTCGCCGTGAGCGCGAGCCTGTCGCGCTGGCAAAGCGGCCCAAAACTCGTTTAAAATGGCTCGATGCTTCCGCACTGCCCGAAATGCGTCTCCGAGCTACTCGTGGCGGTCGAAGGCACGCGCAGTAAAATCGGTTCGTCTGCGCTGCGCTGCGCACAGTGCTCTGGTTTTTGGGCGCCGCCGGAAGTCATTGCACTACCGGGCGTCGTCGAGCTCTTGCGCGAGCTGGACGCGCAGACGGCGCAGACACCGAACGAAGACAAGCGCACCGGTCAATGCCCGGATGGGCACGGCTTACTGCGCCGCGCGCGCGTCACTTGGCACAATCCGTATTTCTTGGAGCGCTGCGCCCGCTGCGGCGGCGTTTGGTTCGACGCGAGCGAGTGGTCGCGCGCCGCGGAGGACAATCTGTTCGCGAATCTTTCGGAAGTGTGGAGCCCGGCGTTTCGCAAACAGTTGTCGGACGAGCAAGCTCATGCATCGCTCGAAGTCGATCTGCGCGCCAAGCTCGGCGGTGAATCCTGTGATCTGCTGCACGCGCTCGCCAATCGCTTGGAATCGCATCCGCATCGCGGCCTCGCCCTCGCCTACCTCGTCGAGCGTTTGAAACACCCTGACGAATTCGACAACGACGAATAGCGGCTCATTCCGCGCGTCGAACGCGCCGCCACAAGGCAAACCCCAAACCCAAAAATAAGCCGAAAAATGCGCCATTTTGCGGCGCTTCGCCGGCCGCGCAGCTGCACCCTTTGGCGCCACTGCTGGCGCCAGCGCCCGTCCCGCCAGCTCCAACTCCCGCGCCCGCGCTCGGGTTCTTGCTGCCGCCAGTCGCACTCTGTCCGCCGCTCCCGCCGAGCGCGCTTTGTCCGCCGCTCGAACTCCCGCTCACGCTCGTGCCCGCGTCGCTGGTCTCGCCGCAGATGATCGCGCCGGCTGACAGCGTGACGGTGCCGGCGTCGCCCGGACAGGCATTGAGCGTCGCGCAGACGCTCCCAACGCCGGGGCTGCTCGGATCCGCGGTCGTCCACTCCGTCTCGCAGCTGCTCGGCATGCCGGAGGCGAGCGGCAGCGGCCCGCGCACGTCTTTTAGTTTCGTGAGCACCGTGAAGTCGGAGAGCGCGCTCGGCACGCCGGCTCCTTGGTACACGCCGACGTGAAAGTCGGTTTCGCCCGCGGTCAAGCCGAGCGGATCGCTTTCTTTGGCGCAGGCGTACAGCGCGTCACTCGTCCAGCGCAGGCAACTCGGGTAAAAATTGGGGATTTTTTGGGTGAATGTCAGCGCGTCCGAGCTCGCCGAATAGAGCCCGACCACGTCGCTGTCGACCACGATCGGCGCGACGACGGGATCGCCGAAACCCGCGAGCACCGTCGTTCCGTCGGGGGAAAGCGCGAAAGCGAGCAGTGCGGCTTGCTCGCGCAAAACGTCGCGCGAGGTCATGCCTTCGTCGTCCGTGACGAGCAGGGAGTCGTCCCACGTCGTCGAACCGTCGTCCGCTTGGCTCTGGCGATTTACGCGCATATACACTCTTTTTGGATCGGTCGGCGAGATCGCGGCGATGTAGAGCCCACCGACGTCCGCGCTGTCGTCGACCATGAGCTCGTGCGGCGTCCAAGTCGCGCCGCTGTCTTCCGACACGACCAGGATGTTCTTGCCGGTGAAGTTGCCGCTCACGTAGATATGCGTCGGATCGCTCGGCGCGACGTCGACCGTGAGCACTACGCGCACCATCGATGTCGGGATCGGCACCCCGAGCGCGGACCACGTCTTCGCGTTGTCGGTCGTGTGGTAAAGTTGATGTTCGAGCGTCGAGCCGTCGCTGTTCGTGATCGTGGTGAGCGCGATCGCGCCGTGCGTCGAGTCGTACGCCGGACACAAATCCACGACCGTGCCGGTCTTGCCCGTCGCGCTCGGATCCGGTGGAATAAATGCGGGATCGTGCGGCAGAGACCAATCACTCTGAAACGAGCAGCCGCGATCGCGCGAGAGGCGCAGGCCATTGAGCGAGCCGGAGAGGATCGTGCCGTCCGGCAGAGTTTCGAGCAATGGATCGACCCAGGATCCCATCAAGGATTTGCCGAACAGCGCGGACTCGCACACGAACTCGAAGTCCGTCGAGTTGCCGGAAACAAGCAAGCCGTACGTGCCGCTTACCACCACTTGTCCGGGCGCCACTTCGCGCAGTTGTTCTGCGTTCGGAAAGCGACCGTTCGCGCGAGCGTGCGACGCACCGAGCACGAGCGTGAAGCAGAGCGCGCACGCGGCGAAGCGCGAAGCACACGACCGCGACCTCGGTTTGCTGCCGATGCGCGCGATCCGGGTTTGAAAATGTGTCATCGAGATCTTTCTCCGCGTGTGCGAATAGGCGGTGCTCGAACGCAAAAGTCAGGGTAGCCTTTGCTGTATCGATGATCGCTCGTCAGCGCTTGAATTCGATCCGGGCGACGGCGCCCGCGCTCACGGCGCACCTGGCATTGTGCCTCGCCGGAGTGGGTCTGTCTGCGTGTGGCAGCCAAAAACCCGCGCCGAACACGGATTATACGCGAGAGCAACTGCTCGATCCCGGATCCTGTCGCGGTTGCCACGAGGACTACTACGACGAATGGGCCGCGAGCATGCACGCCTACGCTTCGCGCGATCCGGTGTTCGTCGCGATGAACCGCCGCGGCAACGAAGAGACGAACGGCGCGCTCGGTAACTTCTGTGTGAAGTGCCACGCGCCG
>DASYCL010000496.1:0-5946 GCA_036500245.1 Polyangiaceae bacterium
TGAGGCCGAGGCCGAACGTCGGCGCGACCGCGACGCGCGATGCCATCGTGAAGTCACCACCGCACGGATTGCAATTCTGGCGCTCGGTGATGCCGATGAATGCCGGACCGCCGAAGAAGTACAAATCCGTGTCGAGGTAGATGCTCTGGAATAGCGCGAGCTTGCCGCGGAACGGCACTGCCGTGAGCTGCGGAGCAACCACCCAATCGATGCCGGCCAGCTGCTTCTTGAAGTCCGGTCCCAGATTCACCGCGGTGAGGCGACGGTCGAGAGAGTTCGGGTCAGCCGTGGGCGCGCGACGCTGCGCGTTCACGTCTTGCACCTGATCGGTCAGGTACGTCGGGAGCCGGATTACGCTACCGAGCGCGCCCCAGGCGCCGAACGCGAGCCAATCCGTGAAATTGTAGTTCAGTCGAGCGCCGAGCAAAATCGTGCGCTGGTACTGATCCAAGAGAGTGAAGGTGACAGCCGGAGCGAACTCGAAGCGCCCTTGGCGGTGCAAGCGTAGCTTTCGTACGGCTGGCGCGCCTGCGAGCGGACCGGTGAGCAAGACTTGCTGCGCCTGCGCGCTTTGCTCGGTGAAGGCGAACAGTGCGAGTGCGGCGGCCAGCATGGTCACCAGCCGCTTGAAGGTGTTCTGTTTCGTGGTCGTCATGCCTCGCCCTTTGCCCATCACTTCGGCAACCGGTAGTCGAACGACGGCGGGATGAAAAACGAGAGACTGATCTGCGCCTGCACGTTGTTGGTCAAGCTCGTCTCGCCGTACCAGGTGTTCTTGTCGCTCGGATTGGGTGCGATCGCCAGGTTCTCCAGCTTGTCGTTGAAGATGTAATCGCGCACCTCGGGCACGACCGCGAACCAGCGGTTGAAGAAGATGCGCAGCCCGATGCCGGCGTTGAACGCAAGCTTCGGCTGGAAGGTGAAGTTGCGGTTGTCGGGGTCGATGATCGGGATCGGACGCACGCTGATCGCACCGACGCCGCCGACGATGTAGGCGTCGTAGTTGAAGATGAAATCACCGAAGCCGGCGAATTTGCCGTACGCGGGCACGTACGTGAAGTTCAACGCCGCGGCCCATTGGTACTCGGTGAGCGGCACGGAGACGCGCGCGGCGCGGCGAACCTCGCCGTTGAAGCTCTCGTCGACGTTGAACGGAGCGTAGTAGAGGCCGTTCACACCGATCGCGAGTACGTTCGTGACGTAGTAGTTCAGCGCCAGCACTGGGGCCGGATGGCCAACGAACTGATCGTTCAAGCTGACCGACCAGCCCGCTTGCACTTCCAAACGACGAACGCGAAGCGCGTACTGCTGCTGCACCGCGAAGATTTGTTCCTTCAGCGGGCGTGCGGCTTCCTTGTCCATGTCCAAGTTGGGACATGCGGCAGGGTCGATCTTACAAATGTCTTCGAGACCGGAGCCGCCAGGCGGTTCACCGCCTTCGTCTCCGGTGTCGCCAGTAGCGTCCCCGCCCGCGGCATCACCGCCGGCAGGAGCTGCCGTTGCATCGCCTGCCGCCGCCGGCGCATCGGCATCTACCGTCGCGCTAGTATCAGTAGCGCCTTTGGAATCCTTCGCTGCTGCCGCTTTTCCGGCTGCCTGGCCTTTCCCTGCTGCCCAACTTTGAGCAGGGAATATGCCGAGGGCTACTGCCACGAGGAGCCCGATGGGACTTGACTTCATCGATGCCTCTTCCGCTTTCCCCTTCGTACGACGCTGGATAAACCGGGGGGATGCCGAGTCCGCAACCACTTGGAACTATTGGACAATTCCGTCAACCGGAAACGCCGGGGGACTATATCACGCTGAAAATCTCACAAGCAACAGGCTAAAAAAATCTAAAGTTACGAGAATGCGTTACTCAGAGCTTACTTTGAGCAAGCGGGTGACTTCTCACTCGGGCTTGCTGTGAAATCGATTCGAGTTACTCCGCTGCCTCGCGCCCGAGTAATGCCTCTACGAAGTCTGCCGGGGCAAACTCGTGGAGATCGTCGGGTCGTTCACCGAGACCGACGAAGCGAACTGGGAGACGCAAGGCGTTGGCGATTCCGAGGACTACTCCTCCCTTCGCCGTGCCATCAAGCTTTGTCAGCACGATGCCGGTGAGTGGGAGCGCTTCTTTGAACTCTTTTGCTTGAGCGAGAGCGTTTTGCCCGTTCGTCGCGTCGATGACCAGCAATATCTCATGCGGAGCGCCGGCGAGGGCTTTTTCAGCCGTCTTCGCGATCTTTTTCATCTCCGCCATGAGATTCGATTTGGTATGTAGCCGGCCCGCGGTGTCTGCGAGTACGACATCCACACCTGTTTCCTGAGCTTTCTTTATCGCGTCGAATACGACGCTGCCCGGGTCGGCGCCGTCCTTGCCGCGCACCACTTCGCAGCCCACGCGATCACCCCAAACGACGAGCTGCTGCACTGCCGCGGCGCGGAACGTGTCGCCCGCAGCGAGCACGCACTTCCTGCCGGAGCTGTGAAGCTTGGTCGCAAGCTTGCCGATCGTCGTCGTCTTGCCGGCACCGTTCACGCCGACGAGCAGAACGACTGTGGGCTTGTGCTTGAGCTCGAGCGGACCGGTGATGCCTTCGATCGAGACGATGCGTTCGGCTTCGGCGCGCAGCGCGTCCCAAACTTTTTCGGGGTCCGCGAGATCGCCGGCGCTGAGCACTTCTTTCACGTGCGCGAGCAGCAGCGCGGTCGTCTCTGCACCGACGTCCGAGCTCAACAGCACCTCTTCGAGCTCGCTCGCGATCTCGGGATTTAGCTCTTTTTTTCCGGAAAACAGCGCGCGGAGCCGGCCGAAGAAGCCTTCGCTCGCGCGTGCCTTGGAGAGCCCGCGACGCAGCCCCTCGATGTCGCGCGGCGCGCGCGCTGGGGCATGCGGCGCAGCCGCGGGGCGCCCAGCCGAAGGAGGAGCGTGCGACGGTCGCGCGGGAGGTGAAGGTGGCGACACGTCGGTACGCGCGCTCGGCTTCGAAGGCGCAACGCCAGAAGCTGGCGGTGCCTCGACTTCTTCTTCCGGCTCGCCTTTGGGCGCGGGCCGGGTGCTCTTTTGCCGCGAGGGCGGCTCATTGTCGGCAGGGCGCGACGGAAGCTGCGCGGGCTCGCTCTTCCTGATGAACAGGAAGTAAGCCGCGACAACGACAACGAGCGCGATTAATACGTAGATCATTGCGGGATTCCGCGCTCGCGCGGGTTCGGGGCGGACTATAGAAACCTGCGCTTTGCCCCGTCAATGGGGCGCACGCTTTTCCGCTTACGCCAGCACGCAACGCGAAGCGCGCTTCACGGCTTGCCGCCGTGAGCGGGTTCGCGCCCCACGACCGCGTGCTCTTTCACTTCGGACAACGGGTCGGGACCGAAGGCCGCTTCGTCGACTGCGTCGGCCCAACCGGCCACATCCGCTCGCGCCGCGTTGCGGGCCACTTCGCCGGGAGTGGGCTCCTGACGCTGGCCCCATTCCGCGTCGCTCCTGGTCCACGTCGCGAACCGGGCGAGCAAGCTTCGCCTGCGTGACACCAAAGACAAGACGATGTGCCCAGGCGGCGGCATCGGCGCGGCGAGCGCGCTGTGCCAAGGCGCGCGCACTTCGAGCGCGGCCCCGGGGCCGACCGGGCCCTCGAGTGCGAATGAACCGTCCGCGCCGCTGCGCGCCGAGCGCAACACGGCCGGTCCGTCGAATGCGGGCAGCCGCACCGAGATGGTCGCGCCGGCGATCGTCGCGCCGTCGTGGGCATCGAGTACTTGGCCGTGCCAGCCGCGCGCCGCATCTCCGACTGCGATCACATCGACTGGCGCGCGGAGCGGGGGGCGCGGCGCGTTCGGAACGCTGCGCTCGACCCGACGCGGTCTTTGCCAATTGACGAACAGCCAGCCGCACAGCGCGACCGCCGCGAGCAGCCAAGCGATCCGAGGCCACGGGCTGGGCGGCAAAATCGGAACTCGTATTTCGAGTGGCTCGCCCGGCAGCCACCACGGCGAATCAGCGACGTAACGCAGCTCGAACGCGCGCGATCGCGCGGCTGCTTCGTCGAGCTGAAGATCGAGCTCGGCGTTGCCGGCCGAGACGCGCGTGCTGCCCAAACTCACGCTGCCACTGCGCGCTTCGATCGAGCCACTCGGCACCGGGCCGGCGACGGAGTCGACGCGCGCGCGCAAATGCACACTCGCCTCGTTCCTGGGCGCGATTGGCTCTGCCAGGCTCAAGCGCGCGAGCGCGGTGCAGGTCACGTGCGCGCTGGTGTGCGCCGCGCGCGTGCTCGCGCTGCCCGAAAAATCTGCGCGCAGCTCGAGCGGGCCGGGCGCACCGAGCGCGCGACTTGGTACATGAAATTCGCTGCCGCCGCCGAGCTCGACGCTGACTCGCGAAAGCTCGCGCGGCGTGCCGTGTTCGCGCTTGGCGCTCAACGTCACGGGCAGTTGTTCGAGCGCATCGCCCGGCGCGAGCGCGGGTTCAGGTCGCGTGACCAATGAAAAGATTTGTTGATCGCGTTCGAGTGAGAGCACGGTCGGAGCCGGGGCGAACGCCATCTCCACGCTGCGCGTTGCACTGTCGGCGGTCACCTGGCGCGTCGCGCTCGCGTAGAGCCCGTTGGGATCGCTGAAGTTGAGCTCGAATTCGGCATGCTCCCCGATGCCGTCGAAGTGCACGCAAAGTGCGCCCGAGCCGTCACTGTGTGCGGTGTACGCGCCGTCGGCATTGGCCGAAACGGGCGCGCCGTGCGCGTGGCATTCGTGCGCTGTCCAGGTTGGCAGGGACGAGTCGTTTGGTTTGATTTGCACTTCGGCGCCGGGGACGGGATGACCGGCGTCGTCGGTCAAGCGCGCTTCGACTTCGCTCGAGCCGTCGTGCAAGGACGCGCTCGCGTCGAGCGTCACGCTGCCCGTGATCCGCAGCGGCGCGTCGGCTCGCGCCGGCTTGGCCCCCAACGAGTGCGACAGCGCCGCACACCACACACCCAACAAAAAAAATCGCCGCGACGCCCTTCGCCATCTCGCTGGGCGCAAGGATCCAAATTCCGGTGCGCTCAACATCGCGCATAACGGCTCGCCGGTCGGCGCCATGACGACGTCATCATACATCCCAAAGCGGGATGCATGTGCGTTCGCGATGGCGACCGAGCGAAATACTTCGGCCGAACTCTGAAGCAAATGCGGCAAGGTGTCGTTCTAGACAATCGATGAGCGCGTCTGTCGTGATACGGTGGCTCCCAATGCGCCGTTTCGCTTTTGCCGCGCTTCTCGGCGGGGTGGTGTTCATCGCTACGCGTCCCGCCCTGGCCGATGATGCGGACGTCGATCATCTGGTTCAAAATCTGTCGAACGGTTCCGATTTTCGCATTCGAACCCAAGCTGCGCTCGCGCTCGGCGCGTCGAAGTCGAAACGCGCCGTGCAGCCGCTGTGCTCCGGACTCAACGACGCGAATGCGACCGTGCGCGCGGCGTCCGCGGCAGCGCTCGGTCGCTTGCATCTGGGCGGCTCGGAGTGTTTGCAAAAGCGGCTCACGAACGAGTCGAGCGACACGGTGAAGTCCGCGATCATGAAGGCCCTCGATCCGGTCTTCACGAGCGAAACCAAATACTACCTAGCGATCGGCAAGACCGCGGACAAGACCGGCCGCGGTGGCGACGAGATCGACAGCCTCGTGCGCGGAGCGATGGCGGGCGGAGCGGGCGCGCAGTCGATGTTTGCGGTCGCACCCGCGGGCGAAACGGTAACGGACGCCAAGCGCCGGCTGGGTGCGCACAGCGGCGTGAAGCCATTCTTTCTATCGCCGAAGCTCGCGGCGCCCGAGTACGGCGGCGCTGGGCTCACCGTGCGGCTCGAGATCGCGGTGCTGAATTACCCCGAGAAAACCTTGATCGGTAGCTACACCACGAAGCTCACCGAGCCCGGCGTCACGTCCCCCGATCGGGCCAGTGAAAACGATTTGATCAAGACCGCGGCCGAGC
>DASYCL010000497.1:0-4706 GCA_036500245.1 Polyangiaceae bacterium
CCTTCGATCACGACGACATACGGACCCAGCGTGCCGGCGATGGCCGACTTGAACGCAGCCAAAAAACTCTCACCACCCTGCTCGTACGCGAGCACCGGATGAAACAGATTTACCTTCGGGAGCCCAGGAATTGCGCCCAAAACCACGTCTTCCAGGCTCGGCTGAGTGGCGGCGGTGATCGAGACCGAATCGCCGTCGCAGCCGAGCCCTTGCGTGATCCAGAGCACGTTGATCGCGGGGAGCGCGGGTTCGTGTTGGGTCGATCTGCCGTACGGGATTTCATTCGTCATGGTCATCGTTTGCCTCCGGTTTCAACAGATGCGCGGTAGTTGCTCGCCAGAGAGCATCGGTACGATGCGCTCGCCGCCGATGCGCGAACGCATGCGCACGAGCCTCGGGTGCTCGTTCGTTGCGCGTCCGATGATGCTCGCGTCGCGACCTTGAGGGTGCGCGCGCATCATTGCCAGCACGCGCGCTTCGTCTTCTGCTGCGACGGCCAAAACCAATCGGCCCTCACAGGCGATGTAGAGCGGATCGAAGCCGAGCAGGTCGGAGGCCGCGCGAACCTCCGCGCGCACCGGCACGAGGGCCTCGTCGATCCAGATGCCGACGCCGGAGCGGTCCGCCATGTCGTGCAGTACTCCGGAGAGCCCGCCGCGCGTCGGGTCGCGCATGCAGCGGATATTGGGGCTGGTTTCGCAGACGGCGCGGGTCAAGCTGAGGAGCGGCGCGCAGTCGCTTTCGAGCGCGGTTTCGAAGTCGAGATCTTCGCGCGCTGCGAGGATCGCGATGCCGTGATCGCCGATTGGTCCCGAGACGATGATGGAGTCGCCGGCGCGCACGTTGGCGATCGACAGTCGCGTGTTCGGCGGAATGATTCCGACGCCGGATGTTGTGATGAACACGCCGTCCGCTTTGCCACGTTCGACGACTTTGGTGTCACCAGTCACGATTTCGACGCCCACCTCGCGACAAGTCGCGGCCATCGATTGGACGATCCGCTCGAGATCCGAAATCAGTAGCCCCTCTTCGAGCACGAACGCGGCCGAGAGCGAGTGTGGGATCGCGCCGCCCACGCACAAGTCGTTGACGGTGCCGCAAACCGCGAGCCGCCCAATGTCGCCACCCGGAAAGAACAGCGGGCTCACGACGAATGAATCGGTGGTAAAGCCAAGCCGCGCGCCGGGCGCGCTGGGCAGCGCGAGCGCCGCTTGGTCTTCAAGATCGGCCAGGATTTTCCCGGAAAAATGCGGGAAAAATACGTCGTGAAGCAGGGCCTGCGTCAGCCGGCCGCCGCTGCCGTGACCCAGTACGATCTCGCGGTAGCGACCGTGCGGTGACGGGCAAGAGAGCGTCATCCGATCACGTCCTCTGCGCCGCGCGCGACGTGCACCAAATCCCACAAGATGTGAATCAGTGTTTCGTGCACTTCTTGAATGCGATGGATGCTGAAGCTCGGCACCGTGAAACAGAAGTCACAGAGCTCGCCCATGCGACCGCCGTCGCGTCCGGAAAACCCGACGGCGACGAGTTTGCGCTCGCGCGCCGCGGCGAGCCCGCGCAATACGTTCGCCGACTTGCCGCTAGTCGAAATGCCGAGCGCGATGTCGCCCTCGCGCGCGAGGGTCGCGAGCTGCGTCGAGAAAACCAAGGAAAAATCCTGATCGTTGCCGACGGCGCTCAGCAAAGCCGAGCTCGTCGAGAGCGCGAACGCAGGCAATGCCGGACGCTTTTCGATCACGGGGTGGCTGAATTCGAGCGCCAAATGCTCCGCGTCGCAGGCGCTGCCGCCGTTGCCGAAGGCGAACAGCCGTGCTCCCCGCTCGAATGCTTGGTTGAGTCGCTCCGCGCACGCGGCGATGCGCGGCGCTTCGGTCGAAAAGAAATCGAGCTTGGTGCGCGCGCTCTCTTCGGCCTTGCGCCGCGCGGCTTCTGTGAGTCGATCGTTCATGTGCGCGCTCCGAGCAAAAAATTCTTGCCTCGCGCCAGCCGATCGCCGGGCAACGGTGCGGCGCGGAAGGCGTGATAGGCGGAGCAGGCGCCTTCGCTCGAAACCATCGTCGCGCCGAGCGGCGACTCGGGCGTGCAGCGCGTGCCGAAAGCCGGACAATCCGGAGGTTTCTTGCTACCTCGCAGGATTTGCCCACTGATGCACTCGGTTATCTCTTCGGTCGCGATGTCTTCGACTTCGAAGACGCGTAACGCATCGTGCGCGCGGTATTCGTAACTGAGCCGGAGTCCGCTCTTCGGCAAGAGCCCGATGCCGCGCCATTTGCGATCGCAGACCTCGAACACCTCGTCGATCAGCGCGCGCGCGGCGACATTGCCGGTGTCGTTGACGACTCGGCTATACTGATTTTCGACCGTAAATCGCCCCGCTTCGAGTTGATCGACTGCGCGCCACACGCCTTCGAGCAAGTCGAGCGGTTCGAAACCACTGATCACGATCGGTACGCGATAGCGCGTCGCGATCGGTTCGTATTCGCGCGTGCCCATCACGCTGCAGACGTGTCCGGGCCCGAGAAACGCGTGCACGCGCTGAGCGGGATCTTGCAAGATCGCGGTGATCGCCGGCGGCGTCAGCACGTGCGAGACGAGCGCGCTGAAGTTGTCGAGCTTGCGCGCGCGCGCTTGCTGCGCGGCCATGGCGTTGGCCGGCGCGGTGGTCTCGAACCCGATCGCGAAAAAGACCACGCGTTTTTCCGGGTTTTTCTGGGCAATCTTCAAGGCGTCGAGCGGCGAATAGAGGACGCGGACATCCGCCCCGCGAGCCTTGAGCGAAAGTAGATCGCCAGAGCTGCCCGGCACTCGCAACATGTCGCCGAAGGAACAGAAGATCACGTCCGTTCGCGACGCGATCTCGAGCGCGCGGTCGACCATCTCGAGCGGCGTTACGCAGACGGGACAACCCGGTCCATGTAAGAGCTCGAGCTCGGGTGGCAGTAGTTGATCGAGCCCGAATTTGACGATCGCCTGAGTTTGACCGCCGCACACTTCCATGATCTGCCAAGGTCGGGTCACGCGCGCGGCAATCTGCTGGGCCCAATGTTCCGCCAAGCGACGGCCTTGTGCGTCGTCGGGGCGCTTCATGGTTCGGCTCCTTCGCTGGGGTCGGCGGTCTCGAACTCGGACAACTGATCCAACTCGCGGAGGAGTTCGAAGATTTTCTGTGCTTCGCCAGCGTCGATTCTCGAGAGCGCGAAACCGACGTGAACGAGCACGTACTCACCCACGGCGACGTCGTTCACATGCGCTAAACAGACTTTGCGCGTCACGCCGCCGAAATCGACGCGGCCCATCAGGAGCCCATCTTCTTCTTCGCGCGAGAGCACGCGGCCTGGCACGCCGAGGCACATTTAGCTTTCTCCATGATCGCGCGCCGCGGCGACCGCTAGTTGTCCGAGGCTCAAGCCACCGTCGCCGGCAGGGTAGGTTTGTGGCCAGAAAACCTGAAATTTTTCGGCTTCTAGCCGCGCGCTCGCGGCCTCCAGTAAGAGCGCATTGGCGAACACACCGCCGCCGAACACGACGCGATCGAGCGCGAAGCGCGCGCGCAGTTTCGCGCAAACACTGCCGATGATGTGCGCGAGCGTGAGGTGAAAGCGTCGCGCGACGGTCGGCACGTTGCCGCCGCGGGCAAGCTCTTCGACCACGCCGCGCACGAGCGGGCGCGTATCCACACAGAGGGGGCCATCCGGATCCGGTTGGCAGAGCTCGAACGCGTAGATCGTGTGATCCGGGTTCACATCGCGGCTCGCTTGCCACTCGAGCTCGATCGCAGCTTGCCCTTCGTAGCTCGATTCGAGCACGACGCCGCACAGAGCGGACACCGCGTCGAACAGGCGTCCCGCGCTGCTCGTTCGCGGACAGTTCAGATCTCGATCCAGCATTCGAGTGAGTGTGCGCGCGGCTTTGGCGTCGATGCGCGAGCTCAGTGATTCGAAGCCGAGCTCGGCGTCGCGGAGCTGCGCGAGCGCCATGCGCCAGGGCTCGCGGATCGCGCGTTCGCCGCCCGGCATCGCGACCACACGTAGGTGTGCGACGCGGCGCGCGCTAGCGCGGCTGCAGAGCAAGAATTCTCCGCCCCAAACGCTGCCGTCCTCGCCGTAACCGGTGCCGTCCCACGCCACGCCGAGCACGCTCCCTTCGAGCGAATGCTCGACCATGGAGCTTGCGATGTGTGCATGATGATGTTGCACGCGGCAGAGTGGAAGTCCGCGCTCCGCCGCGATTTCTCGCGCGATTTCCGTGGTCGCGTAGTCGGGGTGAAGATCGTGCACGAGCAACTTCGGCTCGACGCAGAACAGACTCTCGTAATGAGCGATCGCCGCGCGATATTCGCGCAACGAAGCGGCATTCGACAGGTCACCGAGGTGATGGCTCACGATCGCGTGATCGCCGCGACCGAGCGCGAAGGTCACGTTGTCGTGGGCGCCGAGCGCGAGCAGTGGGCGCTCGAGCGCGCGACCGAGCGGCGTGTGTCGCGGGCTGAGCCCACGCGCGCGTCGCAAGGTCGAACGCGCGCCATTCGCAACGCGGACGACCGAATCATCGCAGCGCAGAAAAATCGCTCGATTGTGCGTCAAGGTGCGATCGGCGAGCGGCACGACGCGTGCGCGTGCGTCGCTCTCCTCGTATGCGATGGGCTCGTGACTCGGGTTGCCGCTGGTCATGACGAGCGGCGCGTCGTCGAGCGCGGCGCACAG
>DASYCL010000498.1:0-5173 GCA_036500245.1 Polyangiaceae bacterium
TGGGTAGCCCGGAGAAAGCGCTCGAAGCGTACGCGCGGCTCCGCACGGCGCCAAAGCTCGACGTGAGTGTCAACCGGCGCGGTAGCCCCGTGGCCATTGCCTTCAATATCAAGTGAGTTCCGCGTGACGAGTTCCGTGCCTTCGAAGTTCAGATTTTCGCGTCGTTTCGCTGCGAGCATTCAGCTCCGCACGGCATCGTTCGCGCTTTTGCTCTCGCTTTCCGCGTCAGCGCAAAATGGGCCGGCAACGCCGCCACCGGCCGCGGCTCCTGCTCCCGCGCCGCCGGCCGCTGCACCGCCCGCACGCAGACCAGCGATGCCGATGCTCAGGCCTGCGGCGCGCAAAATTGCTCCGCCCGTGGCCCCCGGTGCAGTAGCTCCGCCCACGGCGCCCGCCGCGGCGACGCCTACGCCGCTCTCGCCTGCCGATCGCGATCCGCCGGGCGCCGCGCCGCCGCCACCGACGACGATGGACAAGATCGCCGCCGCCGCGGACGTGCCGTACAAGCCCGTTCCTGGCGGTCACCTCGTCAAGTTCAACCTGCAGGACGCGGACCTCGCCGAGCTCGTCAATCACATCAGCGGGCTCACCGGAAAGCGCTTTATTTACGGCGCGAAAGTGCGGCAAATCAAAGCCACGGTCGTGTCGCCGGAGCCGGTCACGCTCGAAGAAGCGTATCAGGCGTTCTTGTCGATTCTGGACGCGAACGGCATGACCGTCGTGCCGCACGGTCGCTTTTTGAAGATCATCGATAGTGGTGGCGTGGTCACGCAGCCGACGCCGGTGCTTGCGCGGGGCGAGCCAATTCCGGATTCGGATCGCTTCATCACGCGGCTCTATCGACTCGAGCACGTGGGTAGCGATGAAGCCATGGCCTTGCTCGGCAAGTTCAAGAGCAAGGACGGCGACATCTCGGTGTACGCGCCCGGCCACCTCTTGATCATCACGGACACCGCGACGCAAGTGCGGCGGCTCGTGCGCATCGTCGAAGAAATCGACGTCGGAGGCTCCGGTCAGCACATGTGGATCGAGCCCGTGCACAACGGCACCGCGCAAGAGCTCGCGAAACGCGTGAACGAGCTGTTCGATCTCGGCTCTGGCGGCGGTGGTGCTCCGGGGGCGAATGGCGCGCCCGGCGCAGCGGGCGGCGCGAACGCCAAGGCCAACGGCCTCAGCAAAGTCATCCCCGATGAGCAGACCAACTCGCTGATCGTGGTCGGTACGGAAGATTCGTATTTGCGCTTGCTCGAAGTGCTGAAGCGGCTCGACTCGCAGTCGCAAGAAAGCGGCAAAATCCACGTCTTGCCGCTGCAGCACGCGATCGCCGAAGAAATGGCGCAAACGCTGAATCAAATGCTCGGTGGCTCCGGCGCCGCGGGCGGCGGCCGTGGCGCACCGCCTCCGGGCAACGGCGCAGCGACTGGCGCCGCGGCTGGCACTTTCGAAGGCGAGCTCCGCGTCACCGCGGACAAGAGCACCAATTCGCTGATCATTACCGCGTCGAATCGCGACTATGCGACGCTGCGCTTGGTCGTCGACAAACTCGATCACGCGCGACGCCAAGTCTTCATCGAAGCCGTGATCATGGATTTGTCGGTTTCTGACGACACCCAGCTCGGCTTCGCATTCCACGGCGGCGACGTGCTCGGCGCGCAGCAAGATACGCTGCTCCTCGGCGGTTTCAACGCCGGAAAATCGATCGGCTTCCCCGCCGATCCGAGTCTGCTTCAGGGGTTTGCCGCGGGCGTTCGCGGTCCGGCCCTGCCGAACACCACGAATATCCTCGGGACGGGTCTGAGCGTGCCGGAGTTCGGCGTGGTGCACAACGCGGTCGCGTCGAGTGGTCGCTCGAACGTGCTCGCGACACCTCACATCATCGCGACGGACAACGTCGCGGCCGAGATCAACATCGGCCAAAACATCCCGCTACAAACCAACGTGGGCGGCGGTCTGCCTACCGGGGCGCTGGGCGCTGGCGCGGCGGCGAACCCCGCGCTCGGTTTGCTCGGCGGTTTGGGTGGCTTGGGCGGCTTTGCGGCGCCGCGCGTCGATGTGGGTAACAAGATCAAAGTCACGCCGCACATCAACGAGTCGAATCAAGTGCGGCTCGAGATCGACCAAGAGAGCAGCGCGCCGGGCGCGACCTCCGGCTCGCTCGGCGCGGTCAGCATCACCAAGCGCACCGCGAACACCACCGTCGTGGTGCAGGATCAGCAGACGGTCGTGATCGGCGGCCTGATGAGCGATTCGTACGTGACCTCACGCACGAAGGTCCCGGTGCTCGGCGATTTGCCGCTGCTAGGCGCGCTGTTTCGCTCCTCGGACGTGCAGAAGGAAAAGAAGAATCTGCTCCTCGTTTTGACGCCGCACGTGATTCGCGATCAAGAAGATCTGCGTAAGATTTTCGAGCGCAAAATCCAGGAGCGCCAAGAGTTCCTCGACCGCTACTTCGTGTTTTCCGGCGAGGACTGGAAGCCGCCGCACGATTGGTCCCGCACCAACGGCTTAGTCGAAGACATCCGCAAGGCGTTTGCGGATATTGCCGAGCAGGAGCGGCTCGAAGCCGAGAGCAAGCCGCGCGAGGCTCCGCCGCGCGAACCGAGCGAACCGATCGAGCTGCCGAGCGACGTGCACGTGGCCGGCACGGGCGCGACGCCGCCTCCGGCAGCGCCCGATGCAGGCCGTCGCACGCGTCCGGCCGCCGTAGCGCCGGCCGCACCGGTCAACGCGGCTCCCGCGGCTCCGCCCCCGGTCAACAGGCCTCAAGGCGACAACGAACCGCCGTTTCGCATCAATCCGATCGCGCGCAGCGTGAACGTGGACCGCGTGGAGTAAGGCGAATGCAGGAGCAACGCGCACTCGGCAACATCTTGGTTCGTCACGGAGTCGTGGCGGAGGGCGCACTCGAGCCGTTTTATGCGCAGCAGCGCGAAAAACCCACTCCGCTGTTCGAGCTCCTGCTGACGTCGAAGGTCGCGACGCAGAGCGATTTGGCGCGCGCGCTCGCCGCTGAATGTCGCTTGCCGTTTCTCGAGCACATCGACATCGCGAGCGTACCGCCAGAAGTAACCAATAAGTTACCGATCGGCTACGCCAAGACGCACAAGCTACTCGTGCTCGGCATTTACGAGGATCGCGTCGAAATCGTGTGCGCGGATCCGCTCGACACGGACGGCATCGACGACATTCGCGCCACCTTCCAAAAGCCGGTCGCGATTTCGGTCGCGCCCGGCGACACCGTGATCGACTCGATCAACCAACTCTACGAGCGCCAGCAGACGATCAGCGAGCTCGAGACCAACGAAGTCGAGGACGAGGAAGAGATCGACATCCTCGATTCCGACGACGACGCGCCGATCATTCGCTGGGTGAACGGGCTCTTCTCGCAGTCAGTGAAGGAGCGAGCGAGCGACATTCACATCGAGCCGGAAGAGCGCGAGGTTGTCGTGCGCTACCGCGTGGACGGCCAGCTCTACGTCGCGCGCAAGGCGAGCTTGCAGTTCATGAGCTCGGTGATCGCGCGCGTGAAGATCATGGCGGGCTTGAACATCGCCGAAAAGCGCTTGCCGCAAGACGGGCGCATCTCGCTGCGCATCGCCGGCCGCAGCATCGACGTGCGCGTTTCGACCATCCCGACGAGCCGCGAGCACGAACGCATCGTGATGCGTTTGCTCCACAAAACCAGCAAACTGCTCGACATCGCCGAGGTCGGTTTTTCCGAGCGCGATCGCTGGCTGATGGAGTATTTGATCCATCGTCCGAACGGGATCTTATTGGTTACCGGTCCGACGGGTAGCGGCAAAACCACGACGCTCTACGCCTGCCTGAACAAGATCAATCGTCCCAAGATCAACATTCTGACCGCGGAAGATCCGGTCGAGTACGAAATAGGCGGCATCCATCAAGTCGCGGTGCAGGCGAAGATCGGGCTCACCTTCGCGAGCGCCCTGCGCGCCTTCTTGCGCCAAGATCCGGACGTGATCATGGTCGGCGAAATCCGCGACAAGGAAACCGCCGAAATCGCGATTCACGCCTCGATGACCGGTCACTTGGTGCTCAGCACCTTGCACACCAACGACGCCGCGAGCGCCGTCACGCGCTTGGTCGAAATGGACATCGAGGCATTTTTGGTGCGCTCGACCGTGATCGGCATCTTGGCTCAACGCCTCGTGCGCGTGCTCTGCCCGCATTGCAAGGAAGCCTACGAAGCGACGCCGTTCGAATTGTCACAGCTCGGGCTCGATCCCGAACGCACTCGCAGGCGCGACGATCGCCCGCTGTCGCCGCGCTACACGGCGCAAGGCGTCAACTATGAACCGATCGGTTGGCGTGGCCCGGGCATGCCGACGTTTTATCGGGCCATGGGTTGTAACCACTGTGAAAACAAGGGGTTCACCGGCCGCATGGGCATCTACGAGCTACTCGTCGCGGACGACACGGTCGGGGCACTCGTGCTCGCGAGCGCGGATGCGCAAACCATCAAGCGCGCGGCTCAAGGTCAGGGTATGGATTCGCTGCGCGACGACGGCGCCCGCAAGGTCATGATGGGACTGACCACGGTCGAAGAGGTCGTGGCCGCGACGCAAGAAGACGTGGTCGTCGACTCATAAGGCATTTGCCATGGCCGTCTACGAATACCGCGGAATTCAAATCACGTCCGGCAAGCCGGTCAAGGGCTACCGAGACGCGGACAACGCGAAGGCGCTCCGCGCGGTGTTGCGCAAAGACGGCGTGCTCCTCACCGAAGCCAACGAAGAGGCCGAGAAAGGCGCAGCCGGGTCGAAGAAGATCGATCTGTTCGCGTTCATGCAGCGCCCGACCACCGCGGACGTCGCCGTGATGACGCGACAGCTCGCGACGCTGGTGCGCGCCGGCGTACCGCTGGTCGATTCGGTCGCCGCGCTGACGGAGCAGGTCGAAAAAGAGCAGCTCAAGCGCACGCTCACCGCCGTCCGCGAGTCGTTGAATGAAGGCACGAGCTTCAACAAGAGCCTAATGGCTCACCCGAACGTATTTCCGCCGCTCTACGTCAACATGGTCGCGGCGGGCGAAGCCTCCGGCACCCTCGAAGCAGTGCTCGAGCGCCTGGCGGACTTCATGGAAGGCCAAGCGCGCTTGAAGGGCAAAGTCACCGCCGCGCTCGCGTATCCGGTGTTGATGATGATCATCGGCT
>DASYCL010000499.1:0-2040 GCA_036500245.1 Polyangiaceae bacterium
TGCGATAATCGAGACTCCCATGGCTGAGCTCAAGCACCTGCGAGCTCTCGAAGGCGGGGCTCTAGACGGCTCGCGCGAGGCTCCATCGGACGAACAGATCGTGCGCGGGCTCTTGGCCGGCGAAGAGTGGGCCGCCGAAGCTTTGTACGATCGCCTCGCGCCGGTGGTCGATCGCGCCCTCCGCCGAGTCTTGCAAAGCAGCGGAGACGAGCACGACGACTTGGTGCAGATCGTCTTCGAGCGCATCGTGCGCACGCTGACCGAGCGCAAATTCGCCGGGGCGTGCAGCTTGTCTACATGGGCTACGGCGATCGCCGCGCACGTCGGGATCGACGCGCTGCGCGCGCGCGTGCGCGAACGCGCCGTCGTGTGGGAAGATCGCGCTCGGGGCGATGAGCAAGCCGCGCGCATTTCGTCCGGCAACCTCGAGCGCCAGCTCGAAGCCCGCGCCGAGATCGGCGAGCTCCACAATATCCTGAGCGTGATGGATCCGGCGCAAGCCGAAACCGTGCTCTTGCACGACGTGCACGGCCACGAGCTCACCGAGATTGCGTTGATCATGGGCGTGTCGGTCGCCGCAGCGCAGTCGCGCTTGGTGCGCGGCAGGAAAGAGCTACTCCGCCGCGCACGCTTGCGCCTCGCGAGGCCGTCATGACCGACGAAGCCGCGGAAGTTCGCCGCATTCTGTCACCACTCCGCGATCGTCCGGTGAGCGTGGATGCGGAGCGCATGGCCGCGCGGCGTGCGCGCGTCGTCGGCTCGCTCAAACGAGAGGTGCGCGCGCTCTCCGATGAACGCGCGCGAAAGCCGCGGCGGCGCGCCGGTTTTGCGGCGGTGGCGCTCGCGGCTGCGGCTTGTTTGTTGGTGGGGGCGCGCTTCGTCTCGCTCCGCGGTGCTGGGGCGGGCGCTTCAGTGCTGACTTTCGTCGGCAGCGTGGGAGACACCGTGGCCGGCGTGAACGAACGGCAATTGAAGGCCGGCGAACGCCTCAACACCGATCCCGGCGAAATCGTGACTGCGACTCAAGGCTCCGCCGAACTGGTAAACGGCGTCGGACTCGGCTTGCACTTGGGTGCGGCCACGCGCGTGTCACTGAGCGAGCTCGTCGGCAACGAAAACAAGAACCAAGTAGAGCTTCGCCAAGGCTCGGTCACCTGCACCGTGCCGCATTTGAGCGAAGGTCAACGCTTCTCGGTCGCCACGCCGGACGCGCGCGTGGTCGTGCACGGCACCGTGTTCACGGTGCAAGTCGACTCGAAGCAAACCAGCGGCAAGCAAACCTGCGTCAAGGTCACCGATGGCGTCGTGATCGTGCAGCACGGCGGCAGCGAAATTGCGCTCAACGCCGGAGACAGCTGGGGCTGCGACGAAAGCGCCAGCACCAAGGCGCTCGACAGCAGCGAAGCGAGTTCGGTCGATCCGAGCGACAACGGCGCGGCGGAAGGCACGCGCGTTCCACGTGGGGCCGCGCGTGGCTCCGAGCGCGGGACATTGAGCGACGAGAATCGCTTGTTCCAGTCGGCGCTCGCCGCCGAACGGCTCGAACAAAAAGACAAAGCCGAGCTCGACCTCAATCGTCTGCTCACCAAGTATCCGAGCTCGCCGCTCGCGCCCGAAGCGAGACGCGCGCTCGGTCGCATCACGAGCGCCGGGCAGTAACGTGCGCGGGCTCGCCGCGGCGCTCATCGCGCCTGTGTTCTTCGCGCTCACTGGCTGCACGAGCGAGACGCGCGTGAGCCTGTTGCCGCTCGAGGGACCGGACGCGGCAGAGGCGCCCGAAGCAAGCAATCCCGAAGCCTCCGACGCGGCCGATTCCGGCTCGAACACGGCCGATGCCGCCAGCAGCGACGCTGCGCCTGCGGCTTCGAATTTGATTCATCGCTACAGCTTCAACGGCGAAGGCACGCATGTCATCGACTCGGTTGGCGGCGCGGACGGCGAATTGATCGGCGGCGCGACGCTCGACGGCTATGGTCACGCGACGCTCGATGGCGTCGACGACTACGTCAATTTGCCGAACGGTTTGCTCTCGAGTTTGAG
>DASYCL010000500.1:0-8480 GCA_036500245.1 Polyangiaceae bacterium
ATGGATGTTCCAGCTCACGACTCGAAAATGCATAGAACCGTTGCGAAGGAGAGGATGTCGAGCCGTGAGCTTAGCGTGTTCGCGGCAAATTCGAGGCGTTTTCTCGGGCGTGAAGCGCTAGACATCGAACCCGGGAAGCTCTGCGCTATTCTCCTAGCTCGGCTCTTTGTCTCTAACCAGCGCTCACTCGCGTTCGATCGCCGATGACTGATTCGACCTCTCCCGATTACCAGGGCACGACGATAGCGGGGCGCTACCTCGTCGAACGCTTGATCGGGCAGGGCGGCATGGGCAGCGTTTGGGCCGGGCGGCACATCACGCTGAACCAACTCGTTGCGATCAAGTTCGTGCACCCGAAGCTCGCGGGCAGTGCGGAAGCGCTGCGTCGCTTCGACACCGAAGCCAAAGCCGCAGCTAGGATCAAAAGTCGGCACGCGGTCGCAGTCTACGATCACGGCGTCACCGATGGTGGCCAGCCGTACATCGTGATGGAATACCTCGAGGGTGAGTCGCTCGAGCAAGCGATCCATCGCCGTGGCAAATTGCCTCTGAGTGAAGTCGCGACGATCGTGCAGCAAGCGTCGCGCGCATTGAACACGGCGCACTCGGCCGGGATCGTTCACCGCGATCTGAAACCCGACAACATCTTCTTGGCCACAGACGGCGAAGCCGGTCCGCTCGGTTATTCGGTCAAGTTGGTCGATTTCGGCATCGCCAAGATGGTGCACGACGAAGCTGCGAGCGGCGCTTCCGCGACACAAGCCGGCATGGTGCTCGGCACGCCGCACTACATGAGCCCGGAAGCGCTCACTTCGAGCGCGCCGGTCAGCGTCGCGTCCGACATTTGGTCGCTCGGCGCGTGCGCGTTTTCGGCCGTGTGCGGGCGCGTGCCGTTCGAAGGCGACGCGATTGGGGACGTCGTGCTCAAAGTGTGCGCCGCGCCGATGCCGGTGCCGTCGCAGATCCAGCCGTCGTTGCCGAAATCGTTCGATGCGTGGTTCGAACGCGCTTGCTCGCGCACTCCGAAGAAGCGCTTCGCCTCCATCGCCGAGCTTTCGGACGCGCTCGTACGGCTCGACGAATGGGCGCGCGCGCAGCGCGAGCAAGTCGTCTACGAAATCCGACCGATGGCGCCGAGCATCGTCGATTCTGGCGATCTCGAAATTCAACCCTCTCAGCGCGGACGTTTGCTCGCGGGCTTGCTCGTCGGCGCATCCTTGATGCTCGGGGTGCTCGGGCTCTACGTGTTCAAGCGCACGCGCGAAGCGGACGAAGTGATGCGCCAAGCGGCGGCCAGCGCTGCGGCCGTGGTCGAAGCCGAAAATGAACGTAAATTGCGCGAAGCCGACAAACAATTCTGGGCACCGGATGCCGGCTCAGCGGCCCACGACGCCGGCTCAGCGTCGACGGTGCGCAAACCCGCGGCCAAAAAGAAGCGTCGCGCCGCGCCCCCGCACGATTGACGCGAGGCTCGGCCACTCGCCGGAGTTTCGCGCAAGTGATATAGAAGCCCGAGGCGAGCCAGCTCTTGATTGAGTTGGCGTGAGTCACTTCTAGAGGTGCGAGATGATCGACGACGTTTTGAACGAGCTTCGCCAAGCGATCGAGAAATCGAAGGAAGCGCTGCGCCGCGAGGCCGCGAAGCTGCGCACCGGCCGCGCGCATCCCTCGATGCTCGACTCGATCCGCGTCGACTACTACGGCCAGAGCACGCCGCTCGGACAGATGGCGACGGTCGCGGTGCCCGAGCCACGCCTGCTCACGGTCAAGCCGTGGGACAAATCGCAAGTCAAGGCGGCAGAGAAGGCGCTCCGCGAATCCGACCTCGGCTTGAACCCGCAAGTCGACGGCGATTTGATCCGCATCCCGATCCCGCCGCTCAGCGAAGAGCGGCGCAAGGATTTGGTGAAGGTTGCCAAGAAAGACGGAGAAGAGTGCAAAGTGAGCGTGCGAAAGGCGCGCCATGAAGCGCTCGACATGCTGAGCGAGCTCAAAGACGGCGGGGACGCGAGCGAAGACGAAGTCGAGCGCGCAAAGAAAAAAGTCGAAGAAATCATGGCCGAGGCCGGCCAGGCGATCGATCACATCATCCAAACGAAGGAAAAAGAGATCCTCGCCATCTGATCGAGTCGCGGCGCGGCACTCAGCGCGGGTAAGCCGCTTTTAGCCAAAGAAGCTCCCACGCGCCCGACGAGAGACGAGAGCAAACGCTCAAGCTCGCGCGCTCGCTTGACAGCGGAATATGCGCGTGAAATCTTGCAGGTTGCTCTCGACGAGGGTCCGGCCTGCATGGCGAATCAATCAACGCTTCAGGGAAGAAAGCCATGCGCGCCGTAGCGGCCGGAGTCACGGACGTCGGTCTGCAGCGAGATCACAACGAAGACAGCTTCGCGATCCTCGAAGAGCACACGCTCTACATCGTGGCTGACGGCATGGGTGGTCATCGCGCGGGCGATGTAGCGAGCAAGCTTGCCACGGAAGCCATCGTCGATTTTTTCCGCGCGACCGCGACCGAAGATTTCACTTGGCCGTTCCACTTCGACTCGCGCTTGTCCGAGGAAGAGAATCGGCTGCTCACGGGCATCCGGATCGCGAATCGGCAGATCGTGGACCGCAGCGCGCGCTCGCGCGAGTACCACGGCATGGGCACGACCGTCGTCGGCTGTTTGTTCAGCCCGCGCAAGAAGAAGATGTACATCGGGCACGTCGGTGACAGCCGCGCGTATCGCGTGCGCGGCGGCCAGATCAAACAGATGACGCGCGATCACTCGCTCGTGAACGACTACCTGCTCGCGATGCCCGAGCTCACCGAAGAGCAGCGCAGCGAGCTACCGAAAAACGTCATCACCCGCGCGCTCGGCATGCAGGAGCACGTCTCGGTCGATCTGCAAGCGGACGACGCGCAGGTCGGGGACGCGTACTTGCTGTGTTCAGATGGCCTTAGCGGCATGATCGACGACGACGAGATCCTCGAGCTCGTGCAATCGTCGAAAGAGCTCGAGGACGTGTGCCGCAAGCTGATCGCGCTCGCCAACGAGCACGGCGGCGAAGACAACATCACCGCGGTCGTTGTACGCATCGAGGCGGGCGGCGAAGACAGCTTGTCCGACACGATGCCCACGCCCGCCGTGGCACGCCCGCAAATGGCCTCCGTGCCGGACGTCACGGCCGATACACCGCCGGCCGGCGTCGTGGCGCCGAAGCCCGAGACCAAGGGCTGATCTGTTTCGTGCTCCTCCGCGCAGGAGCACCCCCAAAAAAGAAAAACACGAGTCTCGCGTCCAACGACGTAACTATCGTTTGGCGCACCTCCCTCCTTCTTTTCGTGCCCGAGCACGCGAAGGCCGCGGGCTCACCTGCCCGTATGTAAGACCTGACCATTCATCACATTCTTTTCTCTCTCCTTCGCGCTGGAGCGCGCGCGAAGGCTGGCAGCCGAATGCCCGGAAATAAAACAAAGTCAGTAGGTTCGCGCGGCTCCCCCCGTCGGGGATCGCGAAGCGCGTGATCACGGTTTTTCGACAGAAGCGCGAGCGGCCAAGCGCTAATGTCCGCGCAGGGCCCAAAAACATCCTGAATGAATCAGTCAGGCGGAGGTCAAAGCCCGCGCTCAGGAACCGGAGCAATTCTCGAACACGACGACGCTCGTCGAGCCGATCTGACACAACCCGGAAGGCGGGTAGGAGAGCTGCGGACAGGAGAATTCGGCCCACATGCTGCCTCCTTTGATTTGCGGCGGCACCGAGCTCGTATTCGGCGGCGGCAGCACCTTGATGCTGCATGGCACCGAGTTCACGTACGTTTGCGCGGCGAGCCTCGAGGTCGAGATGCTCACGTCCGCGCTGCCGGTGAAATCCGCGCCGATTTGCCCGTTCGAAAACACTACGCTCGCCGAGTAACCCTCAGGAGTGATGCCGTGGAGCGAACCGGAGAATTTGAAGTTGCCGTTGCTGCCAGTCACCGAACAACTGATCGACGATCCGGCCTCGCCGCTGATCACGCTTTCACCGGGAGTCCCCATGTCGGGTGGAGCGATCATCTTGGTTTTCGAGTCGGTGGCTGCGACTCTGTAGGTCGTGCCCGAATCGGGGCAGGCCATTCCTGGCGGCGGATCCGCGGCCTGCGAAATCGACATATTCAGCGCGCCCTGCGCGGGCGGCGGTACCGGGTCACTGCAACCGAGCGACAAAAGCAAGGGAGCCCCCAGCATCGACCAGCGCAGACAAGCATTCATCATGAGCATTCCTCCGAGCGCACATCATAGCCCGACAATTTGCGTCGCCGTCTGCTTTCCGGAGTGGAAATCGCGCGAGCGAGGGTTGCTGAAGGCCCCGGATGTGAGCTAAGAACCGCGTGCGCCGGCGGCCAAGCGGCCTTCGTCGTACCCCCACGGTGGGTATAGCTCAGTGGTAGAGCACTGGATTGTGGCTCCGGTTGTCGCGGGTTCGATCCCCGTTACTCACCCCGAAAAATGCCTCACCTCGTCAAAACGCGGTGAGGCGGCACTTTCGCGCGGACCACTCGAAACTGCGGCTTGGAAGCCGCAAAACTCAGCTCAGCTTCCAAAGTTCCGCTAGCGCTGCCGTCGCGTGCTTCAGGTCGTGCTCGTGCTCGTGCCACAGCCGGGCGCTCGGGACGGCGCGGAGCGGGCCTTCGCCCAAGCCCTCGAGTGCGGCGCCGAGCGCGCCGCCGAGGCCGAGCAGATCGTAGCCTCCTTCGAGCAAGAGCCCGACTGGAACCTCGGGCCCGAGCGCGCCGAGCGTGCGCCGAACGAGCGCCTGGTAGCCGGCGTTGCTCATTTGCATTTGCGCGAGCGGATCGCGTGCGTGTGCGTCGAAGCCCGCACTGAAAAGGACGAGCCCAGGGCGATAAGTCTCGAGCACCGGCGCGACGATGCGCTCGATCGCGGCGGCATAGACCGCGTCGTCCGCGCCGGCGGAGAGCGGTACGTTCACCGTGTAGCCGCGACCTTCGCCCTGACCGGTCTCTTCGGCTGCGCCGCTGCCCGGATAAAATGGAAACTGGTGCAGCGACACATACAAAATCGAAGGGTCTCGATAGAACATCTCCTGAGTGCCGTTACCGTGATGGACGTCGAAGTCGACGATCGCGACGCGCTTCACGCCGCGCGCGCGCGCGTGCGCCGCTGCGACCGCGACGTTGTTCAACAAACAAAATCCCATCGCAGTATCGGGTCGCGCGTGATGTCCCGGCGGACGAAGCAGCGCCAAGCCGAACTCCGCTTGGCGATCGAGCAACGCGTCGGTGAGCACGATGGCTGCGCCGCTCGCCGTTCGCGCTGCCTGCACCGAGGCTTCGCTGTAGTACGTGTCCGCGTCGAAATAGCCTGAGCGGCCGGCCGCCTGGTCAAGTTCGCGCAAGTACCTCTCGCTGTGCACGCGCGCGAGCTCTTCGTCAGTGGCCGCGCGTGCACCAAGCTCCAAGCGTTGCAAGTCGAGCTCCGCATGAGCGACCGCGGCGCGCGCCGCGTGCAAGCGTTCAGCGCGTTCCGGATGACCAGCTGGCGCGCGATGCTCGACAAAGAGCGGGTCGTCGACAAGCGCCAGGGTCTTCGATCGCGAGCTCACGGCCGCTGATGTAGGCGAATCGGGCTTCATGGTCTGGGCTCACGGACCGGATGCGGGAAGCATGTCCGGGAAGCGTAGCGCGTCGAGGCAAGACCGAACTCGACGACCGACAAACCGGCCGCGAGTTTCGGAGCTTTAGCTCGGAAGAGACTAGTAGTACCGTCGGACCCAAAGCGCTTGGATGCGTTTTCGTTGGAGTGCGGCCACGCCTATCGCTGGCATGGTCGAGCCAAAGGGGCCTCAGAATGCGTTGGAAAATCATCATTGTAAACGCCGGTATCGTGATTGTCGTCGCTGTCTTGACGTACGTCCTCTTGGCTACGTCGCTCAAAGACGTGGTCGCCAATCAGGCGGAACGCAAACGTGAGGTTGCGCAGGCATTGCGCGCGGCAAACTCGCAGCTCGCGCTCGACGCGCTGCGCATGGAGCGCTGGCTCGAGGGCGACGCGAGCGCTCCGTCGGTGCACGCCGTGTTCGCCGGCAGCACCTCGGATGTGCGCAGCGAAGCCGCCACCGCCGAAGCCAATCGCTTGCGCGACGCCGCGGTGAGCGAACCGACATTCGTCAAGATGGTGCCGTCGCTGGTGCTGTTCGTGGACGCGCAGGGCATCGCGATCGGTCGCAATGGTTCGGCTCTGATGCGCGGCGACAATATCGCCGCGGCCTATCCATCGCTCGCCGATTCGCTGAAGAGCGGGCATACCACCAGCGCGATTTGGCTCGATCACAAGCGCCAAGAGCAAATGCTCGCGAGCTACGCGCCGGTGCGCGGCGACAACGGCGCCGTGATCGGCGCGCTCGTCGTCGGCACGCCGCTCAACGACGAGCGGCTCACGCGCACGAGCGATCTCACGAGCGGTCACAATCTCTTGCTCGAAGTAGTCGGCGATACGAGTGAAGTCGTTGCCGACAGCGGCGCGCCCGCCGATATCGTTTCGGCCGCGGGCCAAGCCAACGTCGCGGCTGCCGCCAAACAAGCGCTCGCGGCGGGCGGAGTCGTTACGGTCGATGCGACTGCGAGCGGCCAGCTCTTCGGTGCGATCCCGCTCGACGGCTATTACGGTCAAACCAAGGGCGTGATCATCGCCGCAGTTCCGGCGTCGTTGGTCGATAGCTTGGGTGGGTTGCTCTGGCCGGTGTTCGCCGTCGCGGGCCTTGGACTCTTGCTCGTGATCGTCGGTGGCGTGTTGCTCGGCAATTACATCTCGGGTCCGATCTCGGAGCTCGAAGACGGCTTGCTCGCGATCATCAACGGCAATTCCGATCTGCGTTTCCAGCTCGAACACGAGGAGCTCGGCGGGTTGGTCTTCCGCATCAACTCCTTGCTGAACGCGCTGATGGGCGTGGCCGAAGACACGACGGACGAACACGGTCGACCCTCGCAGGGGCCAAGCGCGCGCGATTTCCAAGAGGCGCTTTCGGTCGACGAAACCTCTTCCGCGACCATCGATCCCAATGCCGCAGCCGCCCTCGCCGCCGAAAACGCCGATCAGTATTACCGGCGGCTCTATAATGAGTACATCGCGGCCAAGCGCCAGATCGGCGAACCCGTCGATCACATCACGTTCGACGCTTTCGTCGGCCGCATCCGCACGAGCGAGGCCGAGACCTCCCAAAAGCAAGGCCGGCCGGTGCGCTACCAAGTACAGGTTCGCGGCAACGCCGTGGTCCTGATCGCAGTCCCACTGGCCTGAGGCGTTCTGCGGCAAAAAAGGTGGGTGAGTGAGCTCACCCGCCTTTTTTATTTTGGCGATTGCGTCGACGCTGGGACGGGCCGCATTTTCGAGCTATATGCCCGAGGCCGGCGCGATCAGAACGTCGGGAACTCCGGTTTTCGCGAAGGATCCATGGGAATTTTCGACTTTCTGGGCAAGAAGAGCGACCAGCCGCCGCGCGCCTCGCTAAAAGAAGTGGCTCGACTCGAGCGCGTGCTGAGCAACAAGTTGTCGCAGAACTTCGATCGCCAAGAGGCGATTCAAGAGCTCGGGCGCATGGGCACGGCACAGGCCGCCGCCGCGTTGCTCAAGCGTTTCGATTGGGTGCTCGATCCTTCGATCACCGACCAAGAAGAAAAAGAGCAGTGCATGCACGGCATCGTGGCCGCGGGAGAAGACGCGCTCGAGCCGATCCGCGAATATTGCCGGAAGGCCGAGAGCCTCACGTGGCCGCTCAAAGTACTGCGCGCCATCGTCAGTGATGACGAGCAGGCCGCGCAGGAACTGCTCAGTGTCTTGGACCAATTCGACACCGAGTACGTGCGTAACCCCGAGCCCAAAGTGCAATTGATCCACGCGCTCGAAGCCTACAAATCGGACGACGTGCGCGTCGCTGTTGAGCCATTCCTCACCGACATGAGCGAGCCCGTGCGCTTCACCGCCGTGACGACGCTCTTTGCGCTCGACAATGCCGCCAGTGTGCCCTCTTTGGTCGATGCGCTTGCCAACGAAGAATCGCGGCGCGTGCAAAATCGCATCGCGCAGGGTCTCGCCGATCGAAGCTGGGACGTCCCGAGCGAGCTCGGGGACTCGGTGTCGAAGGCGCTTCCACCCGGCTTCCGGCTCAGCGCCGGCAAAGTCCAGAAACTCGGCTAGCCCCCGCGCCGAGTCGCTAGACACCTACAAAAGCCGAACGCCCCACCTTTCGGCGGGGCGTTGACGTTTCTATCTCGCGCCGAGCGCTACTCGCTGACGCGATATTCGAACGGCAGATAGACGTTGTAGCTGACGGTCAGGAGCTGCTGAAAGTTGAATTCCCGATCCGCATTCGTGATCTTGTTGTCGGGGAATTTGTTGTCTTTGCCGCCGCCAGCCGTATCGAAGCCACCTGCGTTCCACGAATAGGGCAGCAGGCGATATTCGAAGCCGAGCGCGCTCCACTTGTTGATGTAGAACG
>DASYCL010000501.1:0-7932 GCA_036500245.1 Polyangiaceae bacterium
TCCTGCTCGCTTCCAATTTCTCCGGGCAGTGGGCGGGACTCGTCGGTTTGCTCAACACGGGTGCCTGTCTCGAAAGCTTGAATCGGCCGTTCTCGCGCGTTTGGACCGACGCGAAGGACTTCTCGAGCGACCCCGAGTTCATGGCGCGCCTCGATGACTGGTGCACGAGCGGCAAGATCCACTACGGCACCGAAGAGATCCGCTACCACGCGCCCGTTTCCGCCTCGGCATCAGCGCTCGCGCTCGAAGTCGCGCGCGAGATCCGCGCGCGACGCGTGCTCACACTCATGCTCGGCGATACTTCGATGGGCATGATCAACGGCTACTTCGGCCCGCGCTTGCTCAACCAACACGGTTTCACCGAACACAAAGTCGATCAAGCGTGGATCATCGATCGCGGCCGACGCATCGAGCCGAAGCGAATCGACGACGCTTACGCGTTCGTCAAAGACAAGGGCCTCACCTTTCATCATCGCGAAAATGGCGCCGAAGATTTCGACGAGAGCGCGAGCAAAGAACAACTTCGGGATTACTTCGTCGCGCTCGATTTGGTGCACGAATTCAAGGCCGATTGCCTCGGTTGGCAATATCAACTCGGCTTGATTCCGCTGCGCGCGCCTTCGGATTTGGCCGAAGGGCTCTTGAACACGGTGTGCCGTCCGGAATCGAACGGAGACACGGTCGCGACCGCGACCGAAGCCGACCAAGGCAACGTCATGCCCATGGAAATGATGAAGCGCTTGCTCAAGCTGAAGGGCTTGCATCAAGCCGTGATGTTTCACGACGTGCGCTGGGGCGCTGAACACGCGGGTCGATTTTTATGGGTGTTGCTCAATTCCGGCTCGTGCGGCGCGTATGCGTTCAATCACGACCCGGACAGCTTGCGCGGCGCGCACTCGTACCGCCAACCTTCACTCTATTTCCCGACACCCGGCGGCTCGCTCGCCGGTGAAAGCCTGCCCGGCAAGATGACCTGGGCGCGCGCGTACATTCGCGCGGACGAACTGTGGATGGATATCGGCCGCGGCGAAGTCGTCAAATTGCCGCCAGCGACTCGCGACGCATGGTGGGAAGGCACGACTCGGCAATGGCCGTTCATGGCCGCGGACATGGGCATTTCGCGCGACACGTTGATGGCGCACTACTTGTCGAATCACGTCGCGGTCGCCTACGGCGATATTTTCGAGGAAATGGTGGCGCTGTCGCAAGAGCTCGGCTTCAAGATCCGGATCTTGGGCAAGGCGACATGAACCGGGGATTTTTCCTCGGAGTCGACGTCGGCACCGGCAGCGCGCGCGCCGGAATTTTCGACGACGCGGGCGCGATGCTCGGCGCGGCATCCCAAGCGATCGACATTTATCGGCCCGCGGAAGACTTCGTCGAGCACTCGTCGGAGAACATTTGGCAAGCGTGCGGTATCGCCATCCGCACGGCGCTCGCGGAGGCCGAGCTGCGTGGCGAACAAATCAGCGGGCTCTGTTTCGACGCCACCTGCTCGCTCGTCGCACTCGACGCAAATGACGCACCCGTGAGCGTGAGTCCGAGCGAAAGCGCGGCGCACAACGTGATCGTGTGGATGGATCACCGCGCGATCGCCGAAGCCGACGAAATCAATCGCACGGGCCACGAAGTGTTGCGCTACGTCGGCGGCGTCATCTCGCCGGAAATGGAGACGCCGAAGCTCCTTTGGTTGAAGCGGCATTTGCCGGCTTCGTTCGCCAAAGCCGCGCGCTTCTTCGATCTGCCGGATTTTCTGAGCTATCGCGCGACCGGCGTCGATTCGCGCTCGCACTGCACGACGGTGTGCAAATGGACCTACCTCGGTCACGAAAACGAAGGCCGTGGCGCGTGGTCGCGATCGTTCTTCGAGCAAATCGGGCTCGGCGAATTGCTGGAACACGACGCGCGTCGCATCGGCAGCGTGGTGCGCCCGCTCGGCGAACGCGTGGGCGAGCTCAGCGCGCGCGCGGCGAGCGAGCTCGGCTTGGTCCCCGGCATTCCCGTCGGCGTGTCCGTGATCGACGCGCACGCGGGCGGCATCGGCTTGCTCGGCGGCACGTTGCCCGGTGAAAGCTTGGACGACAGCGCGTTCGAAACGCGGCTCGCGCTGATCGGCGGCACGTCGAGCTGCCACATGGCGGTCTCGCGCGAAGCGCGCTTCGTGCCGGGCGTGTGGGGCCCGTATTACTCGGCGATGATCCCCGGCATGTGGCTGACCGAAGGCGGCCAATCCGCGACCGGCGCCCTGATCGATCACGTGCTCGAGTCCCACGCGCGTTACGCCGAGCTCGCGAATTCGGCTGCCGCACGCAAAACGAGTGTATATGCACTCTTGAACGAGCGACTCGATGCGCTCGCAGATCCCAGAGCCCCCTGGTCGCTCACACGCGAGCTGCACGTCTTGCCGGACCATCACGGCAATCGCTCGCCGCGCGCCGACCCGACGCTGCGCGGCATGGTTTCCGGCCTCAAGCTGAGCTCGACCGTGGATCAACTCGCGCTCGAATACCTCGCGACGATCCAAGCCATCGCCCACGGCACGCGCCACATCATCGACGCGCTGAACCAAAGCGGTTACCGCATCTCGACCGTGATCGTGACCGGCGGAGATAGCAAAAATTCGGTGTTCTTGCGCGAGCACGCCGATGTGCTCGGCGCGCGCTTGCTCTTGCCACGCGAGTCCGAAGCGGTGCTGCTCGGCTCCGCGATGCTCGCCGCACGCGCGGCCAATCGCTTTCCGAGCATCACCAGCGCCATGAGCGAAATGGGGCAAATTGCGCACGCGATCGAGCCGAACTCCGCGGCGCGCGCATTCCACGAGGCCAAACATCGCGTGTTCTTGCGCATGCACGAGGATCAACTCGCGTACCGGCGCGAAATGGGACACGGCTGAGCCAAGCTTTCGCGCGTTACGCGCGAATCGCGTGCACGGTGCGATTTTTTTCGACTCTGCTCGCGTGAATGCCGAGTGCTAACGTTCGCGGCGTGAAATTGCTTTGGGTCATCTCCGCACTTTCGTTCGTCGCGTGCGCCGCAAAACCGCCGCCCAGTGCGAGCGCCACCAAAAAAAACACGCCCAGAGACTCGCGCGAAGACGACTTTCGCCAAATGAGCTGGGAAGAGCGGCACGATCAAATGACTTGGGTGGTCTTGCCAACGATGGCCGAACGCTTTCAAGCCTTCAGCGGCAGCGCGGACGCTTCGCTCACTTGTCGCAGCTGCCACGGTCCAGATCCCGAATCGGTTTCGTACCGCATGCCGCGCAGTTTGCCCGCGCTCGACCCACGGCACCTGCCGCAGGCGAACGACGCGGACGCGCGCGGTCGCACCGCCAAATTCATGATCGAAACCGTCACGCCCACGATGGCCGATCTGCTCGGCGAACCGCTCTACGACGCGAAAACGCAGCGCGGATTCGGTTGCTTCAATTGTCACCCCTCGCTCGCGCAAAACGACCGGAGCACGCCGTGAATCAGCCGATCGAGCGCCGCACACTGCTCGCGGGTTTGGCTTCGGCGCTGGGTTTACTCGCGAGTCGTGCGCACGCGGAGCAATCCTCGCACGAACCGCCGGTGCTGTTCGTGAGTCACGGCGCGCCGAATTTGCCGCTTGACGAACCGCGGCGGAGCGCGCTCTCGGCTTGGGGCATGACCTTGCCGAAGGCGCGCGGCATTGTGGTGATGACGCCCCATTTCGGCACGCGCAAGTTCGAGCTCGGCGCGACCGGCAAGGGTTTCAACATGTACAACATGCCGCTTTGGATGAAGCGGAAGCTGCCGCAAGATTTGGACTACGCGACGCCGCCGAGCGAAGCGCTCGCGCGCCGGGTCGAAGCCTTGGCCGCGAGCGATCACCCGGAGCGCGCGGTGCGCCGCGGCTTCGATCACACGACGTGGATGCCGCTTTACTACTTGTATCCGGGCGCACCCACTCCCGTGCTCGAGATCTCGTTTCAGTATCGACCCGATCGCGAGCTCTTCGCACTCGGACGCGCGCTTGCGCCGCTGCGCCGCGAAGGGGTCGTGTTTCTGGCGAGCGGAGGCATGACGCACAACCTCGCGCACTTGAGCGAGAACGTCGCGACGGTGCCGAGCTGGTCGAGTGAGTTCGACGCCTGGGCCGCCGAAGCGCTCGAGCGGCGCAACATCGACGCGCTGCTCGACTGGCGCGAGAAAGCCCCGGCCGTCGATCTGGCGCATCCCGACGACGGCGGGCACTTCCGCGTGCTCTTGTTCGCGCTCGGCGTCGCTACAGCGAACGGAGACTATGGCCAAGTGCGCTTCCCAATGACCGGCTTCGACTCCGCGCTTTCACGCCGTTCGCTAGAGTTGTATTGAGATTTTTGGGCCCTGCGCGTTTCGTTGCGCTTGGCCGCCCGCGCGACTGGACGCGCGACTGGCGCCTGTTCGGTCAGTTCCAACGTGGCCGCCCTTCTTTCCAAAACCGTGATCCGCCCGCCGAGTCTGCTGCTTTGTGTTATTTCCGGGCAGGCGAGCCCCGCTCTTGTCGGGCGCGACCGCGCGCCGAGATCTGAGACGCACGCACTGAGCACATTCTAGGCTAAAAGATCACGCCATGCCTCGGGTGCTCCTGGTCGACGACCATCCGCTGTTTCACGAGGGGCTCTCGAGCGCGTTCCAACGACTCGCGCCCGAGCTCAGTATCGTGAGCACGGACTCGGTCGACGCTGGGCTCGAACTATTGAAAAGCTCCGCGATCGACTTGGCGCTGATCGATTTGGTGCTGCCCAACAGCGACGGCCTGACGGCGCTCGCGCTGTACGCGGCCGAGTTTCCACACGTGCCGCGCTTGCTCATCTCCGGCAAGGACGACCCAGTGATCGTGCGCCACGCGCGCGACGCGGGAGCATCCGGGTTTCTCCACAAATCGATGTCGCTCGATCGCTTGATTGCGGCCCTGCGACGCGTGCTCGAAGGTCACGCCTATTTCGAAACCAATCCCGAACCCGGACCCGGCACGAGCAGTGGGGACGTTGCTCCGCCGAGCGGAGACGTGCAGGGCGAGCTCACGTTGCGCCAGCTCGAAGTCTTGAAGCTGCTCGGCGAAGGTCGCAGCAACAAAGAGATCTCCGCCGCGCTCGCGATCGCCGATCGCACGGTGCGCGCGCACTTGACCGAGCTATTTCGAACGCTCGGGGTGAACAGCCGAACGCAAGCCATTTTGGCCGCGCAGCGCCTCGGGCTGCTCGGGGCGCGGTGACCTCGGAAGTCTCAGCCGAACGCTCGCGAGCGATCCGCACCGAGTGCGTGCGGATGATGTACCGCCAAACTCCGAACTCGATCGCCGCCGCGCTCGGCGTGACGCTGTTCATGGTGGCGACCCTGTGGCGCAACGTGCCGCACCGCTTGATTGCCTATTTCTTGCTGCTCCAGGCGGTCGCGCAAGTGCTCCGTGCGTGGATCATCCTGCGCTATCGCCAGATCGAGCTATCCGCCGACACTAGCGAGTTGTGGGCGAAGCGGTACAGCGCGTACATGTTCGTTGCGGGGCTGGTTTGGGCTTCCGCCGGGGTCCTGTTTTTTCGCGCGGACAGTTCGATTTCGCAGGTCTGCACCATGTGCGGGCTGTGCGGCATCGCCGGCGGCGCGGTTGCGGGCCACGCTCATTACCCGCCCGCGTTGCAGGCGTTCGTGGTGCCGATCTTCGTGATCGTGTTCGTGCGCTTGGCCACGCTCGGCGGCGCGGAGTACCTCACGCTCGGTGTCGCTTCACTGTTTTACATGGCGATTTTGCTCGCGTTCTGCCGCGTGCAACACCGTAGCCTGGTCGAGTCGATCCAAATCCGTTTCGAGAATGCGGATCTGATCGCAGAGCTCCAAAAGCAGAAGGCGAGCGCCGAGAACGCCAAGGCGCGCGCTGAACAAGCCGATCTCGCCAAATCCCGATTTCTCGCGGCGGCGAGCCACGATCTGCGCCAGCCCTTACATGCGCTGAGCTTGTTTTCCGCCACGCTGCGCGAGCTCGAGCTCGATGAGAAGCAACGCGGCGTGGTCGAACAAATCTATCGCAACATCGATTCGCTCGAAGCCCTGTTCGACGAGCTGCTCGATATCTCCAAGCTCGACGCCGGCTACATTCGCCCGAGCTTCACGCACTTTGCCGTGCAACGCGTGCTCGACGTGCTGGAGACGCGCTACGCCGCGCTGGCACACGGAAAATCGCTGGGCTTTCGCGTGCACCCGTCGAGCCAAGTCGTGCGCTCGGATCCGGCGCTGCTCGAGCGCGTGCTCGGCAACTTGGTCGCCAACGCGATCCGCTACACCGAGGAAGGCGGCGTGCTGATCGGCTGCCGAAAACGCGCGGGCGAACTTTTGATTTCGGTTTGGGATACGGGCATCGGCATCCCGCACGAGCAGCGCGAGCGCATTTTTGAGGAGTTTTTCCAGCTCGGAAACCCCGAACGCGATCGCAAAAATGGGCTCGGGCTCGGCCTGCCGATCGCACGGCGCATGGCGCGCTTGCTCGGCGCGGAGGTCGAACTCGACTCCGAGCTCGGCCGCGGCACTCGCTTCGCAATTCGCGTGCCGCTCGGCGATCGCGCGTCGATCGCGCGCGGGACGCCGGAGCTCGTCGTCTCGGGCGACGCACTCGCCGGGCGCTGCGTGGTCGTGATCGACGACGAAGCCGCGATTCGTCAAGGCATGCACGAGCTGCTCTCGCAATGGGGTTGCAGGTCCGTCGAAGCCAACTCGGCCGGCGAAGCCATCACGCGGCTGGAGCACGCGGCGCTCACGCCCGAGCTCGTGCTCGCCGACTATCGCTTGGTCGACAACGCCGTGGGCTCGGACGCAGTGCTCAAACTGCGTGCACGGTTCGGCGCGGAGTTGCCTGCGCTTTTGATCACCGGTGACACCGCACCGGAGCGGCTGCGCGAAGCCAAACAGAGCGGGCTACACATCTTGCACAAGCCGGTCCGACCGGCGCAGCTCCGCGCGCTCTGCAACTATCTGCTCACGCGGCAGCCAAGCTCGACTTGAGCTCGCAAATAAGCGTCCGGCGCTGACTTCGGCGAAACTCACGCTCAAAGCCTCGGTCACGAACACGACGGCGATGCCCGCGCACGCGACCGTCACGGCGCAAATCGAGCAAATCAACCTGAGCCAGAGCGTCGATTTGGCGGCCAATGAAACCAAAACCATCAGCTTCGATCCGAGCGCGAACGCCGCGCTCGCCCTCGCTTCACCCCGGCTGTGGTGGCCGGCGGGGCTCGGCACGCAAGAGCTGTATCAATTGACGATCGCGGCCGCAGTCAACGGCCAAGCATCGAACAGCGAGACGATTCAGTTCGGCATTCGCGACGTGAGCGCGACACTCACCCCTGCGGGTTATCGACTGTTCAGCATCAACGGCAAGCGCATATTGATCCGCGGCGGCGGCTGGGCGTCCGACATGCTGTTGCGCGAATCCGCCGAACACCTCGATGAGCAATTTCAATACGTGCGCGATCTGGGGCTCAACGCGATTCGCCTCGAGGGCAAACTCGAGTTCGATGATTTCTTCGCCGCCGCGGACAAATACGGCATTTTGGTGATCCCCGGCTGGATGTGCTGCGATCATTGGCAAGATTGGGACAAATGGACCGCCGCGGATCACCAGATCGCGGTCGCATCCGCCACCACGCAAGCCAAACGCCTGCGCAATCACCCGAGCGTGATCGATTTTTTGATCGGCAGCGACGAAGCACCGCCGGCACAAGTTGAGACCGAGTTCGTGACTGCGTTCCAAAGCGCGGATTGGCCGAACCCGCTCGGCTGCTCGGCGGCCGATCGCTCGAGCCCGATGCTCGGCAAGAGCGGGCTCAAAATGCCGGGCCCCTACGACTGGGTCGCGCCGTCTTATTGGATGCTGGACACGCAAAATGGCGGCGCGTTCGGCTTCAACTCCGAGACTGGGCCGGGCCCGGCGATCCCC
>DASYCL010000502.1:0-10400 GCA_036500245.1 Polyangiaceae bacterium
CGCGCGTGCTGATCGATACTGGCGCGCAAGATCCGATCATTTCTTCGAGCTTCCTCGGCGTCACGGATGCAACCTGGATCCGCACTCAAGAGCTCTGTTTCGGAGAACTGTGCCTGCGCGGCGAGCAAGTGTTCGCGCAAGATACCGAGTTCAGCCAGCCGGATGCCGGAGCAACCAATGGCTTCATCGGCATGCGCACGCTGCGCCATTTCATCGTCGAGTTCGACCACGACCAGAGCGTGCACTTCGCGCAAGGAGCGAGCGCCTGTGCGGGCAGCGATTCCGCGCTCACGTTCGGGCCAGAGGGCACCCCATTCGTGGACATCAGCATCGACGGCCATGATTTTCCAAGCGTCACCGTCGATAGCGGCTCGACTTACACCGTGCTCAGTCAAGCTAGCGTCGATTTGCTCGATCCCTACGTCACGAGCCAAAGTCAGATCGCTGATCTGTGCACGGTCAACGGCTGCATGACCGGCGTGGCGCATACGTCGACGGTGAACCAATACTGCGTCTTCGGTTCGTGCGAGCCCAACGTGCCCGTCAAATTCCCGGCCTTCGACGCGGTCGGCAGCAGCTTTCTCTTTTTGCGCCACACCGCGTTCGATTTCCCGGGGTCACGCTTGGTTTTTTGCGACTGAACTTTGATTCGAGCCCTGTGCCGCCAGCGACACTCGTTGCCACTCTTCCCACGTCTTCAAGCGATTTTCGTAGTCCGATTTTGCCATGCCGAGCGGCGCTTCGCCGAAGAAGACGCGCAGCGGCGGGCGCTCCGCGTCGACAATTTCGAGTATTGCCTGGCGCGTCGCGGCCGGATCGCCGCGCCGGCTGGCTGCGGCCTTTCGCGCGTTCGAGACGGCGCTGCGCAGCGCTTCGTACGCGGGCAACTCCGTGGTGTGCGCCGCGGAGGAGCCACCCCAATCGGTTTCATAGCCGCCCGGTTCGATCAGCGTCACGTTGATGCCGAACGTACGCACCTCTTGCGCGAGCGCTTGGGAGAACCCCTCGAGCGCCCACTTCGAGGCGTGATAGAGCCCGAGCCCCGGAAACGCAGTGATGCCGCCGATCGACGACACTTGAATGACATGGCCGCTCTTCTGCGCGCGTAGGTGCGGCAGCGCGGCTTGCGTGACCCAAAGCGCGCCAAAAAAATTCGTCTCCATCTGCGCGCGCGCTTGCTCTTCCGTGATCTCTTCGACCATGCCGAACAAGCCGTAGCCCGCGTTGTTGATCACGATGTCGAGGCTCGCGAAGTGTTCGTAGCCTTGATCGACCGCGGCCGTGACCGCGGAGCGGTTGGTCACGTCGAGTTCGAGCGGCAAGATCGCGTCCCCATACTTGTCGGCGAGATCTTTGAGTGTGTCGACTTTGCGCGCCGTCGCCACGACTTTGTCGCCACGCTCCAGCGCCGCGATCGCCCACTCTCGGCCGAAGCCTCGCGACGTGCCCGTGATGAACCAAACCTTGTGCAGCATCCTTGGTTCATCTGGACCAAGCGCCCAAAGCGCAAGTGGGCGTTCACATCACGGTCAGAGATTTGGCCAAATTCCTGGGTTTGTCGATGTTGTAACCTTTGGCGAGCGCGACGTAATAGGCATAAAGCTGAAGCGGCACCGCGGTTAGAATCGGTGACACAGCGGCGTGATGCGGCGGCAGCGGGATCACGTGATCGACGAGCGCGCGTGTTTCTTGATCGTCCGGGGCGGCGATCGCCATCACGAACGCGCCGCGCGCCTTGAGCTCGCGCAAATTCCCGAGCATGCGTTCGCGCGTTTCGTCCGGCGGCACCAAGGCCCACACTGGGCTGCCCGGCTCGATCAGCGCGAGCGGACCGTGTTTCATGCCCGCGCCGGATAGGCCCTCGGCGGGCAGATACGCGATCTCCTTGAGCTTGAGTGCGCCCTCGGTCGCAACGGGCACGTTCGCGCCGCGACCCACGAACATGGTGAAGCGCGAGTCACAGAAGCGCTGTGCGAGCTCTTTGCATGCGTTCGCTTGCTCGAGCATCAGCCGAACTTGGCCGCTGAGCGCTTCGAGTCCGTTCACCCACAGCCGACCATCCGTGGCCGAGAGATCGCGCATGCGCGCGAAGCGCAACGCGAGAAGCTCCGTCGCGAGCACTTGTGCCGTGAACGCCTTGGTCGAGCACACGCTGATTTCAGGTCCGGCGTGCACGTAGATGCCGAAATCGGTTTCGCGCGAGAGCGAGCTACCGACGACGTTGGTGATGCCAGCAACCAGCCCGCCGCGCAGGCGAATTTCGCGCAGCGCCGAGAGCGTATCCGCGGTCTCACCGCTTTGAGAGATCGCGACGTAAAGCGTGTGCCGATCGACGATCGGGTTGCGTGTCGAAAGCTCGGCCGCGTCTTCGGCCGTAGCGGGCATGCGCGCGTAGCGGCTCATCAGGTATGCGCCGACCTCTGCGCTGTACAGGCTCGTGCCGCAGGCGGCGAACACGATTTGGCGGATGTCGAACAAACGCGATTCGTGATTTTGTAGCCCGCCGAGTCGCGCCGATCCAATCGAGGCATCGAGCCGGCCACGCATCGAGCGATCGAGCGCTTCGGGTTGCTCGTGAATCTCCTTCAGCATGAAATGGGGGAAATTGCCGATGTCGGCGTCGTCCGCCTGATGCAAAATCTTTTCGATCCGCTTCTCGCGATCGCGCTGCTCGAGGTCGGTCGTCTTGATCGACGTGGCGGAAAGCTCGGCGACTTCGCCTTCATCGAGCACGATCATGCGATCAGTGTAAGGCCGGAGCGCGACCGAGTCGGATGCGACCCAACACGCCCCCTCGCCGAGCCCGACCACGACCGGGCTGCCCAGGCGCGCCGCGACGAGGTGCTCCGGATCTTCGCGGTCCATCGCCACGATGCCCGCCGTGCCTTCGACGCGCTTCATCGCGGCGACCACGGATTCTCGTAAATTCAAGCCACTTTCTACGCCGCGACCGATCAACTCGGCGAGCACCTCGCTGTCCGTTTCGGAGTTGAAACGCGCGCCCTTGGCGACGAGCTCCGCGCGCAACGCTTCCACGTTGTCGATGATGCCGTTGTGTACGAGCGCGATGCGCTGCTTCGAATCCAAGTGCGGGTGGCAATTGCTCTCGGTCACGCCGCCGTGAGTCGCCCAGCGAGTGTGGCCGATGCCGATGTTGCCCGGTTGGCCATTGGGGTTGGCTTCGGCGAGCGCGCTCAAATGACCGACGCGCCGCGCGAGCTGCAGCTTCTTCTTGGCGATCGTCGCGATGCCGGTCGAGTCGTAACCGCGGTATTCGAGGCGCCGGAGCCCGGCCATCACGACGTCCCACGCTTTGTCACTGCCGACGTAACCCATGATGCCGCACATTGTTGCTGTCCTTTCGGTGCCGAGGTTCGAGCTAGCGCTCAGCGCTCAGCGCTCAGCGCTCAGCGCTCAGCCATAGATGCGTCGGCGAATCTGGCGCGAAGTGAGTTCCGGTGCCTTGAAGCGCAACTCGCGCAGCTCGAGCGCGATGCATTCGAAAATCCGTTCGTTGCTTTCGCCCTGTCGCTGCAGCTCCGAGTGGCGCGCGCTGATGTACTCGTCGACGCCAACGCGGAGCGCGTCGAACACTTCGTCCACCGCGCGCCGCGCTTGCTCTCGGCTCAGGCCGAGTAGCTGCTGCAAGCGCTCACGCGGATCATCGACTGCGATCGTCACGCTGCGACTGTGTCAGGCCCGAACCAGCAGGTCAAAATTTCTGCCCGGATTCGGGCAAATCACTAAAAATTCCAGACAAAGTGCGTCTTGTTCGGAGCGATGGGATGCTCGCAGGTGCGGCTCTACGGCAAACTGTCAATTCGACATTCCGCCCGCGCCGGCCGATCGGGAGCTCGACTTGTCGAAGGTCGCGGTTTCGTACGATCCCGGCGACGGAACGATGCCGAAAACGTGCCGCCAAGCCATGTCGCTCGACGAATGCGCGCCAGACCCGTTTTACATCGACGCCGCGAGCAACCCAATCGTGCTCTGTCCGGACACGTGCGCGGCCGCGCAGGCAGGCTTGAACCCGACCATCGACGTGCTCTTCACCTGTCAGCCGACATACATTCCGCCGCCGAAGTGAGCGCGACGACTCGCCGTGCGCTCACGCGCGCGATCGCCATTTCAAAAGGTTCGTAGCTTTCCCAAGCCGTGCGGTTTTTTGTTCTCGGCGAAGGTTTGCACTTTCAGAGCTTTTCTCGGCGCAAAATCGTTTGCTCGCATTTCTTTTTCGGGTGACCCAGCGGCCGCGCTAGCTATGCTCTGGAACCGGTTGCAGTTTGTGACGAGGAGCGCCCAGGGTTCCTCATGCGAGCTCGCCACTGCCTAAAAACCCTTGAATAGGTCGTGTCAACGATGAACTCGAGTCTAGGATTTCGCTTCGGGCGCGCCGCATTCGGCACGATGCTGCTCGGCCTCGTCGCCGGGGCTTGCTTGAGCGCTTCGTCCGCAAAAAATTCCGCCACCTGCACCGTGACTGCGGACTGCGGAGCGGGCTCCCAGTGCGTTTCCGGTCAGTGCACGCCGTCCACCTCTACGGGCAACGGCGGGAGCAGCAGCGATCCGAACGGAGGCAGCGGCGGCACGGTGACCCTGGCCGGCAGCGGCTCGAGCGGCAGCGGCGGCAACGCGACCGGCGGAACGAGCGCGGGCGGCATGACGCAAACCGGGCCGACTTCGGATCTGGTGGATGACCTCGAAGACAACGACGCGCGCATCATCGTGACCAGCGGTCGCCAAGGCTCTTGGTACTCCTTCACTGACGGCAGCATCACGCCGAATCCGCCGGACGACAACGGCAACTCGAACGGCTTCACGCCTGGCTCGCCCGGCGCGGGCAGCAGCATGCACGCGGCGCACGTGCAAGCGAGCGGCTTCCCGAACTACGCGGGCATCGCTGTCGATTTCAACAACTCCGGCTTGCGCCCGAAAGACACCGCGAATCGCAAAGTGTACGACGTGAGCGCGTTCGACGGCATCGTGTTCAAAGCCAAGGGCAACGCCTCGGGTCAACTGCGCGTGATGGCGGTGACGAAGCAAATCGCCGGCACCTCGGAAGGCGGAACTTGCGACGACTCGAACAGCGGCAACCACTGCTGGGATTCGTATGGCTCGAACTTCAGCCTCGCCAGTGATTGGACCGAAGTGCGCGTGCGCTTCAGCGACATGACCACCGACAACAGCTCGCCGTTCGACCCGACTTCGGTGTTCGGCCTCGCCGTCCAACTCAACGCGCAAAACGGTTCGCTCGACTTGTGGCTCGACGACGTCGCACTGTTCAAAGACGGCACCACGACGATGACCGGAACCGGTGGCAGCACGGGCCAAGCCGGCGGCAGTGGCACGGCGGGTAGCAGCAGCGGTCAAGCGGGCAGCAACGGCTCCGCAGGAGGCAACGGCACGGGTACGCCGGTGCCGCCGATCCAAGACGGTTCGACCGGTTTTGCGACGCGCTACTGGGACTGCTGCAAACCCGCCTGCGCGTGGCCAGGCAGTCAAGCAATGGAGAGCTGCGACAGCAACAATTCGAGCCAAGGCAAAGGTAATAGCTCGCAGAGCGCGTGCAGCAGTGGCAACTCGTTCATGTGTTACAACTACGAGCCGTGGGTCGATCCGACGAACGCGAACGTCGCGTACGGCTTCGCCGCGGCTTCTGGCTCGAACTACGTGTGCGGGCGTTGCTTCGAAGTGCAGTTCAGCGGCACCGGCAATAGCGGCGGCACCAATGGCCTCACGCAGAAGACGATGTACCTGCAAGTGATCAACAACGGCGGCGTGCAGAGCAATCAGTTCGACATTCTGATTCCGGGCGGCGGCGTCGGCGCGCTCAACGCTTGCACTCAAGAGTGGGGCTCGAGCGCCGATCTCGGTTCGCAGTTCGGCGGCCTCTTCGCCGAGTGCAACGATAACGTCCAGTGCACGCAGCAGAAGTGCAATACGGTGTTCGCCGGCAAGCCCGATCTGCTCGCGGGCTGCAATTGGTTCCTCGGTTGGTTCACCGCCGCGGACAACCCGAACATCAACTTCAAGCAGGTGACTTGCCCGTCCCAGCTCACGCAGAAGAGCGGCATGTCCGGCTGAGCTGAATGGTCCGACCGCGCATAGGCTAGGTCCCGAAATTCGCGCTAACTTCGCGCTCTTCGCACACGGACGCGAATCGTCGCTCAATTGATGCTTGCGGCGCACGAGTGCCTTGCTCTAGCTTCGGCCGCGCTGGGGAGGTGACTCATGCGAATCAATCGTAATCTGCTGATCGCAACGGCTCTGCTCGCGCTCGCTGGGTGCTCGACCGAAGCTCAGCCCGAAACCGGTGTCGACTCGAGTGCCACGGATCTGCATGGCCCGGGTACAAGCAACGGCGCGAATCTCGCGGCCGCGCTCGGCCGCGCCGTCAGCGGGCCAATCACGGTCACTTCCGGGCAATCGATTCGTTTGAGCGCGGTGCAGCCGGTGCTCGGAACGCCGGGAGCACTCCCGCCGGATCCGTGTCGCGTCGAGCTCTCGTTCGTGGATGCGACCGGTCAGGCGCTCGCGAATAGCCGCGTGGAAGTCGGCGTGGGCGTCGCGCAGCATTTGGATTTTTCACCCAGCGCGACGCCGAGCACCAATGCCAACGGCGCAACCACGAGCGTCACGATCGTGCCGATCGTCGCAGCGCTCGCACTTGCAACTCGAGAGCACGCACCGGCGTGTCTTTACTCGGTCGAACTACTCGACAAAACGAGCGGGAAGAGCAGCCTGGTCTCGGCGCCGAAACTACTCCGTGCGCTCGATGGCGCGAGCCTCCTCCGCGAGCTCGAAGAAAGCGCGCATCCGGTCGCGCTCGAATACGGGTTCGTCACGCTCGCTCGCGGTCAGACCGCGCGCCTCAACCTGGTGAACCGCGGCCTACCTGGCCTTCCCCCTGATCCGTGCCGCGCGGAGCTCGCGTTCGTCGATGCCAGCGGCGCGAAACTCAATCAAACCGAAATCAGCGTCGCTCCGCACGAAGGCACGACGTTCGAGCTCAGCGCAGATAAACTCGGAGCGAACGGTGTCAGCTCCCTGCGCCCGGTGATCAGCGCGATCGGCAACGGGGCGCTGCCGCCCGATCCGTGCCGAGTCGCGTCGCTCGAAGTGATTGACGACGCGACGGGCACGGTGAGCGCGCGCGAAGAACCGGCCCTGATCGCTGGCGAACGGGACAGTGAGCTCAGCGCGCCGTCGTGCCCGGTGCTGTCGACCAACGGCGTCTGTCCGGGTACGCGCTGAATCGAGCACGCAGCGATGGGTGAACGGGATCCAATGGATCCGCGATCGCGCCGATCGTAACGCGCACGGGCTTCGTGCATGGATTGCGCTCGGACCTAGGCCAGCGCTAGATGGCTCTGCGACCCGAAACCAACTGAATTGCGAGCACGACGAGAGCCACCAGCAGCAGCAAATGGATCAGACCGCCCATGGTGTATGCACTTGCCAACCCGAACGCCCAAAGCGCCAATAAAACGATCACGAGAGTCCACAACATGGTTGCCTCCGTTTCTCGACTCGATCCAAAGCACGGCGTGTGCCAGTCGAGCCCTGGCCCGTGAATGCAGGGAATTCGCACACCACGCGAAGCCGCAGGCAGCACGCGAAAGCCAAGCTGTGGCACTTGACGACTGTGAGGCGCAATGTTCGCTCGCTCGACGATGACTGCTGACACATCCGACTATCGCAATCCAACGCTCTCCGCCGAAAAGCGCAGCGCGCTCCTGCTCGCGCAGATGACGCTCGCCGAAAAGATCGGGCAAATGTGCATGTACGTCGGCGAACCCGCGCAAGTGATCGGCAACAACGTGGACGAGATGACGAGCTACCGGCTCGGGGTCGCGGACAAAGCCGAACTCGTGCGCGCAGGACGCGCCGGCGCGTTTCTGAAAGTGCCGGGCTCGCGTGAAGCGGCGCACTTGCAGAGTCTCAGCCGAGAATCGCGCCTTGGAATTCCGCTCCTGATCGCGACAGACGCCATTCACGGCCACGGCATGGACGTCGAAGCGGCCACTATTTTTCCGTCACCGATCGGGCTCGCCGCGAGCTTCGACAGCGAGCTCGTGGAGCGCGTCGCGGCGTGCACGGCGCGTGAGCTGCGCGGCACCGGCTTTCATTGGACCTTCTCGCCGAACGTCGACGTAGTGCGCGATCCGCGCTGGGGTCGCACGGGCGAGACATTCGGCGAAGATCCATTCTTGATCGCCGAGCTCGGAGTCGCGATGGTGCGCGGCTACCAAGGTCGAACGCTTGGAGCCACGAGCGTGCTCGCTTGCGCCAAACACCTCGTCGCCGGCGGCTGCCCGGAAAATGGCTTGAACGGCGCGCCCGCGGAAGTTTCGGAGCGCACGCTGCGCGAGGTTTATTTGCCGCCGTTCGAGCGCGCCGTTCGCGCCGGAGTCGGCACGCTGATGCCGGCTCACAACGAAGTGAACGGCGTTCCCTGCCACGCCGATCGCGAACTCTTGCGCGGTTTGCTGCGCGAAAATTGGGGCTTCTCGGGCTTCGTGGTCAGCGATTGGAACGACATCCCGCGCCTTCACAGTGTGCATCGTGTGGCCGAAAGCGAACCTGAGGCGAGCCGATTGGCGGTGAGCGCGGGCATCGACATGCACATGCACGGCGGCAACTTTTTCGAGCACATGTGCGAGCTCGTGCATGAAGGCCAACTCCCCCAAGCGCGTATCGACGACGCCGTGCGTCCGATCCTGCGCGCCAAGTTCGCGCTCGGCTTGTTCGACGAAGCACACGCACCGAGCGAACCGCGAGCAGCGCAATTGCTCACGGCCGAACACCGCGAGCTTGCGCTCGAAGCGAGCCGCAAATCGATCGTCTTGCTGAAAAACCGAGACCATCTCCTGCCGCTCGAAGCCGTGCGCTCGCTCCTCGTGACCGGCCCCAACGCGCACGATCAAAGCCTGCTCGGCGACTGGTCGCGCCGCCAACCAGAAGCCAACGTGGTCACGATTCTGCAAGGCCTGCGCGCGCTCGCGCCGCCGCACGTCAACGTCGTTCATGCACCGACCGGCGAGATCCACGCGCTCAGCGACGCCGATATTGCCGCTGCCGTTCGCGCTGCCGAGCAGTGCGAGGTGCTCATCGCCGTAGTCGGTGAAAATTCCCTGCGCGACAATCCCGAGCGCACCAGCGGCGAAAACGTCGACCGCGCTTCACTCGATTTGCCCGGTCGACAGCTCGAGCTGTTGCGCGCGCTCGTCGCGACGGGCAAGCCGCTCGTCGTAATGCTCGTGAGCGGTGCGCCGATTTGTAACGCGTGGTTGGTGGAGCATGCGGGCGCGATCGTGCAAGCGTGGGAACCCGGCATCGAAGGTGGCACCGCGCTGGCCGAAGTCTTGTTTGGTCTGCAAAATCCGAGCGGCAAATTGCCGATCACTTTTCCGCGCTCCGCGGGACAGCTCAAGACCTACGCAGCGCAGCGGCCATCGTCGTTCCACCGCGGACGCGTCCGCTTCACGACGCACGAGCCGCTCTATCCGTTCGGTCACGGCCTGAGCTACACGCAATTCGAATATCGCTCCCTTCGCTCAAAGGATTCGCTCTCAATCGGTGAACCACTCGAACTCGAGCTCGAGCTCGAGAACACCGGCGCGCGCACAGGCGAAGAGATCGTGCTGATTTTCCTGCAGGATTCGTACGCTTCGGTGACGCGCCCGGCACAGGAGCTGGTCGCGTTCCAGCGGGTGAAGCTCGCGCCCGGCGAATGCAGCACGCTCAGCTTCGAGCTCGCTTCCCATGTCTTCTCGCTACTCGACGCGAAATTCGAGCGCGTGTGCGAGCCCGGCGAGTTCAAGATTGTGGCGGGGCTCGGCAAACTCAGTAAGAATGTGCTGCTCGTTGCCTAACGGGGAGACACCGATGAGAAGCGTCGCTTTGACGGTTGCGTTGTTCGCTTTTGCGTTCGGCTGTGGTGGTCGCGCAACGGTCGACACTCGCGCGCAGAACGGCAGCGGCGCGGCGAGTGGCAGCACGAATGACCTGGGTACGAGCGGCGGCATCAGCACGAGCGGTGGCATCGGAGCGAACACCGGCGCAGGCGGCGCATCGACCATCACGCTGCCGACCAGCGGCACCGGCGGCATCGTGCTGGGCAGCGCAGGAACGGGCGCCAAAGATGCAGGGATCCCGACCGAAGACGCGAGTCAACCGAGTCAGGACTGCGGCGTCTCCAACTGCCAGATCGACGCTGACGATATCGCTTGTTTCAACGACACACAGTGCACGGTAATCGTCACGCCCAACTGTGGAGCGATGCCAGCAATAGGCGTCAACACGACGGCTTCAGTCGCGTGTATCGCGCCGCCGTGCCTTCCGCCCGGGCCACTGCCCTCTCCGCCTCCGCCTCCACCCGGCACGGACGCAGGTTGCTT
>DASYCL010000503.1:0-5093 GCA_036500245.1 Polyangiaceae bacterium
TCGTCATGGGCAAGCACTCGGGGCGTCATGCCTTCACGGTGCGCTTGAAAGAGCTCGGCCATGCGCTCGAAGGTGAAGCCTTGGAAGCGGCGTTTCAGCGCTTCAAAGTCTTGGCGGACAAGAAGAAGCGAATCACGGACGCGGATTTGGAGGCGCTCGCGGCGAGTGAAGTCGGACGCGGCGTCGAATACTACGCACTCGACGCGGTGCAGGTGGTCGCGGGCACGAATGGCATGCCCACGGCGACCGTGCGCTTGCGCTGCCCGGACGGCGAGCTCCGTGTCCACGCCGCGGTCGGCACGGGCCCGGTCCACGCCGTGTTCACCGCGATCGACGAGATCGTGCAAGCGCCGAGCGAGCTCGTCGAGTACACGATCAACTCGGTGACCGAGGGCATCGACGCGCTCGGTCATGCCAGTGTGCGCGTGCGCGCGGTCGGCAGCAGTGACAATCGCTTGAACGCGCAACACGGTTCGAGCGGAGCTGCGATCCTGCATGGCCAAGCCGCGGATTCAGACGTGCTCGTGGCCAGCACGAAAGCTTATCTCGGCGCGCTCAACCGGCTCCTCGTGACCCTGGGCACGTTCGAAAAACCAGCGGATAAATCGCAAGTATCAGAGAAATCGCCGGCGCGAGAGCAGACGCCGGGAGCAGCGGAGTGAAGATGGCAAAGACGCTTTTCGAAAAGATCTGGAATGACCACGTCGTCGTGGAAGAGCCCGCGCGCCCGGCGGTCATTTATATCGACCTGCATTTGATCCACGAGGTCACTTCGCCGCAGGCGTTCGCGGGGCTTCGCACGCGCGGGCTCAAAGTGCGGCGAGCGGATCGCACCGTCGCGACGATGGATCATTCGACGCCCACGACGCCGAAAGCGCTGCAAGTGATCGACGATCAAGCGCGCGCTCAGCTCTCGCAGCTCGAGAAGAACTGCGCCGAGTTCGGTATCCGCTTGTTCGCGCTCGGCGACGCGAAGAACGGCATCGTGCACGTGGTCGGGCCGGAGCGCGGTTTCACGCAGCCGGGCATGACCATCGTCTGTGGTGATAGCCATACCTCGACGCATGGCGCGTTCGGTTCGCTAGCCTTCGGCATCGGCACGAGCGAAGTCGAACACGTGCTCGCTTCGCAGTGTTTGCTGCAATCCAAGCCGAAAACGATGGAGATTCGCATCGACGGCACGCTCTCGCCGCTCGTCACCGCGAAAGACATCATCCTCGCCGTGATCGCCAAGATCGGCACCGGCGGCGGCACGGGTTACGTGCTCGAGTACACCGGCAGCGCGATCCGCGCGCTCGACATGGAAGCGCGCATGACCGTGTGCAACATGAGCATCGAAGCCGGCGCGCGCGCTGGGCTGATCGCGCCGGACGAGAAGACGTTCGAGTACGTCAAAGGCCGTGAGTTCGCGCCGAAGGGCGCGGATTGGGACGCGGCGCTCGCGCGCTGGAAACAGCTGCCGAGCGATCCGGGCGCGAAGTACGACACGGTCGTGACGCTCGACGCGAACACGATCGAGCCGATGATCACGTACGGGACGCACCCGGGCATGGCTGTGCCGGTCACGCAGACGTTGCCGGCGGCTTCGGATTTCAGCGCGGGCTCGGACCGTCAGAACTTCGAAAAGGCGATGACTTACATGGGCCTCCAAGGCGGGCGCCCGCTGCTCGGGCACAAGGTGGACGTGGTGTTCGTCGGTTCGTGCACGAACGGACGAATCAGCGATTTGCGGCTCGCCGCATCGATCTTGAAAGGGCGCCACGTCGCGCCGGGCGTGCGCGCGCTGATCGTGCCGGGTTCGCAAGAGGTGAAGCGCCAAGCCGAAGCCGAAGGGCTCGACCGCATCTTCACCGACGCGGGCGCGGAATGGCGCGAAGCCGGCTGTTCGATGTGCATCGCGATGAACGGCGATCAGCTCTCGCCAGGGCAATACGCGGTGAGCACGTCGAACCGCAACTTCGAGGGCCGCCAGGGCAAAGGTGGCCGCACGTTCCTCGCTTCACCGGCGACGGCCGCGGCTTCGGCCGTTACCGGCAAAGTCACCGACGTTCGCACGCTGGCTGCGGTTTGAGTCGATAGAGGTTTTACAATGGCAAGCTTCACGAAAATTACGTCTCACGCCGTCGTCATTCCCGCCGAGAACATCGATACCGATCAGATCATCCCGGCGCGCTTCCTCAAGGTCATCGACAAGAACGGGCTCGGTAAGAGTTTGTTCTGCGATTGGCGTTATCTGTCAGATGGCACGGACAATCCGGATTTTCCGCTCAATTTTTCGGCTTCGCAGGGCGCGGAGATCTTGATTGCGGGCGACAATTTCGGCTGCGGGTCGTCGCGCGAACATGCGCCGTGGGCGCTCGTCGGTTGGGGCATTCGGGTCGTGATTTCGACTTCGTTCGCCGACATCTTCAAGGGCAATTCGCTGAAGAATGGGCTCTTGCCGGTCGTGGTGAGCGCGGACGTGCATCAGAAGTTGCTCGCGGCGCAGCGCGCCGATCCGAAGGCGCAGATCAGCGTCGACCTCGCAAACACGACGCTGACTTTGCCCGACGGTTCGACGACCAAGTTCCCCATCGACGCGTTCGCGCAGCATTGCTTGCTCAATGGCATCGATCAGCTCGGCTACATCTTGAGCTTCGACGAGAAGATCAAGGCGTATGAGTCCGGCCACCCACTTACGAACTAACGGTCTACCTGTTCCGAATTAGGTCGCACTAAAATGAACCCCCATTCTCCAGTCAGTAACGAGGGCCCACTCGTTCAAGTGTACGACACCACGCTCCGCGACGGCACGCAGCGCGAGGGGATCTCGTACACGCTGGAGGATAAGTTGCGCATTGCCGAGCACCTCGATGCGTTCGGCGTGACGTTCATCGAAGGCGGCTGGCCCGGGTCGAATCCGAAGGACGAAGAGTTTTTCGCGCGCGCCCGCGATAAGGCTTGGATACACGCCAAAATCTCGGCGTTCGGTTCGACTCGGCGCGCGGGCACTTCGCCCGATCAGGATCAGAACATCCGCGCGCTGATCGCGGCGGGCACCGAGGTCTGTACGATCTTCGGCAAATCTTCGCCGTTTCAGGTCAGCGAAGTGTTGCGCACCACGCTCGACGAGAATTTGCGCATGATCGAGGACTCGGTCGCGTTCTTGCGCAGTCAGAACAAACGCGTGGTCTACGACGCGGAGCATTTCTTCGACGGCTATCGCGCGGACGCGAGCTACGCGCTCGAGACGCTGCGCGCCGCGATCCGCGGCGGCGCGGAGGTCGTGGTTTTGTGCGAGACGAACGGCGGCAACATGCCGTGGGACGTCGAGCGCATCGTCGCTGACGTCGTGAGCAGCGTGAATCATTCGGTGGGCGTTCACGCGCACGACGACACGGGCTGCGGCGTCGCGAACACGCTCGCCGCGGTGCGCAGCGGCGCGCGCCACGTGCAAGGCACGATCAACGGCTACGGCGAGCGCTGCGGCAACGCGAATTTGAGCGTGATCATCCCAAATCTCGAATTGAAATTGGGTCTTCGCGCGCTGCCGCCGGGTAAGCTCAAAGAGATCAGCGAGCTTTCGCATTTCGTCGCGGAAGTGGCGAACCTCGCGCCGGACGCGCACATGGCGTACGTGGGGAAGAGCGCGTTCGCGCACAAGGGCGGCGTGCACGTCGCGGCGCTCAGACGCAATGCAGATTCGTATCAGCACGTCGCGCCAGAGCTCGTCGGTAACGCGATGCGCGTGGTCGTGAGTGAGCTTTCGGGGCGCGGGAACGTGCTCGCCAAGGCCGAAGAACTCGGCGTCGAAGTCGGTGCGGGCGGCGAGGTCGAGGCCCTCCGCGAAATCAAGGAAGCCGAAGCGCGCGGCCTTTCGTACGAAGGCGCGGAAGCGAGCATCGCGCTACTTTTGCAGCGCAAAGCAGAGGGTTACGCGCCGCTCTTCAGCGTGATCGACTACCAAGTGCAGGTCGGCAAGCGGCGCGGCACCGAGACCTTCGCCGAAGCGGTCGTCAAAGTGCAGGTCGGCCCCAATACGCTGCATACGGCGGCTGAAGGCAACGGTCCAGTGAGCGCGCTCGACGCGGCGTTGCGCAAAGCGCTCGAACCGGCGTACCCGGCGGTGAACGAAATCCATTTGGCGGACTACAAAGTGCGTATCCTGGACGGCACCGAAGGCGCCGAAGCGATCACGCGCGTGCTGATCGACAGCCAGGACGCGCATCGTAGCTGGAGTACGGTCGGCGCTTCGCCGAACATCATCGAAGCGTCCATGCACGCGCTGGTCGATTCGATCGAATACGGCTTGATGCAGGGCGGCGCGAGCGTGCCGGCCGATTCGCTGGAGAACGCGCCGCGCAGTACCTCGCGCGCGACGAACCCGCCGAAGAACAGCGCCGAGGCCTGAGCCGCGGCGGCCGGGCGAACGCGCCGGGGTTGGCACAGTTTGGGCCAGCCGGCGCCCGGCTAACCCTAAATTCAGCCGCAGTTATAGAGATTTCATCGGCGGCGCGGTGGCACGCAATCTGCTCTTGAGCTGCGCATGAGGACGCACTCTCTGGGTGGGTTTGCGATTTTGACGCTGTCGGCGCTGGCTTCAGCTTGTTCGAGCTCAGCCCACGAAAGCTCGGACGCGCAGCCGTCGATCGCGAAGGCCGCGGTCGAACGCACGCCGGCAAGCGCGATCTCGAACGATGCGCTTAGCGCCGCGGTGATGGCCAACAACGCCTTGGCCGTGGACTTGTATCAGCACGTGCTCACGGATCTCGGGTCGGGCAACGTGCTCATCTCGCCGATCAGCGCATCCTTCGCGCTGACGATGACTTATGCCGGCGCCGCCTCGGACACGGCGACCGAAATGGCGAGTGCGCTGCACATCGATCCGAGCGCTACCTCCACGATCTTCGACGGACAGAATGCGCTCAGCCAAGCCTTGGCCGAACGCGGAGCGGACGCGCTCGCCGCGGCCCAGCAAAATGCGCCCTACGGCAATGGCCCCGCTCCGAGCCCGGACGACTACGATCTGCACATCGTCAATTCGGTGTGGGGTGAAGAGACGTATCACTGGGAGCAACCATTCCTCACGATTTTGGCGCAGGACTACGGCACGG
>DASYCL010000504.1:0-9298 GCA_036500245.1 Polyangiaceae bacterium
GATCGCGCGGTGTTCCCGGGCTTGCAGGGCGGGCCGCACAACCACACGACCGCCGGCATCGCCGTCGCTGCCAAGGAGGCGAGCACGCCGGAGTTCAAGGCGTACGCGCACGCCATCGTCTCGAACGCGAAGGTGCTCGCCGAGGGCCTCTTGTCGAAGGGCTTCACGCTCGTCACCGGCGGTACCGACAATCATCTGATCTTGATCGATCTGCGCAGCAAGAACGTGACCGGCAAGGTCGCAGCGCGCGCGCTGGACCGCGCGGGCATCGTCGGCAACTACAACTCGATCCCGTTCGACCCGCGTAAACCCTTCGATCCTTCGGGCTATCGTCTCGGCACGCCGTCCGTCACCTCGCGCGGCATGGGCAAAGACGAAATGCTGAAGCTCGCCGACTTCATGAACCAAGTCGTGGCCGCGCCCGACGACGACAAATTGAGCGAGCGCGTCGCCGCGCAGGTCAAAGAGATGTGCCTCGGCTTTCCCCCGCCCGGCATTGCGGTCTGAGAGCGGTCAGCGTTTTTCGAATCCGCTGCAGCGCAGGACCGGCAGCGGCGGGTATTTTTTGAAATGCGGATCGCTTTGCGCGCGCTCGCACAGCCAAAATTCGCTGCCCTTTGCCGAACGGATCGTGCGCGCGTGCACGCATTCGAAGCACAAGCCGACGCGCGCCCGTCGTGCTGAGTCGGTAGTGTCCACGCTCAGCTCGGTCGGGCGATCGGATCCGCGAGCGGCCAAATGCGCCGGAAGCCGACGCCGATCACGGCCGCGTCGTCGCGGCGCACGACCGCGCCGTAGCGACACTTCTCGATCAAAGTGCCGTGCGAGAGCCCACTGCGATCTTGAAAGCGCACGCGCGTGCCTTCTTCGAGCGCGGCGAACACGCGCACGTCGTTGGCCACGTCGTTCAGCTCGGTCGCAGGTTCATCCACGAGCGTGAGTGCGTCGTTCGTCGTGCGACGCACCCAGCCGGCGTTCGAAAAGACGTGCACTTCGTCGCCGCGCGCGAACAGCACCACGCCGGTCGCGCCGGTGTCGAGAAAGCAAACGACGCGGCCCGCTTGCCAATCGGTGCGCGCTCGTCCGCCGAGTCGCGCGCGCACGGCTTCGAGCGTGGAAGACGGCGCCTTGGCGTTCGGGTTGTTCACGGGCAACGAAACGCGGCGCGACACGGGCGCTAAGCTAGCACCGGCGCCGATCTTGGCGCGCGGTGCTTTGCGATCCCGCCGCTTTCGCTGAACCGACCCCGCGCGAAGCGGGGCAGGGACTCACGCGAACGCAGCAGGCGGGAACGGGAAACGCACACGGCTGAGCATTTTTTTGAGCCAACGCATAAGCGGGCCTTTCTCTGGCTCCGAGGAACCAGTGTGTGGGCTCTGCCTACACTAGTTCTTGTTTCGCAGGCAATCTTTCTGGCGCTGCGGCGCATCCGACTCTTCGCAAATAACCCTTGGGAATGATTAAGGTAACAGGCGAAATATGCGACGAAACGCCGCACGACCGATTTGCCGGCTCGAGCTATAGAAGCGCGCGATGCCGATCTCGAGAGCCAACGCGCGGCGGCGGGTCGCACTGCACGCGCTCAGCGTCTTGGTGCTCGTCGTGAGTGCGATTGGGTTTGGTGGCTGCGCGCACCGGCGTGAGCCGTTGCCAGTGCTCGGTCAGCTCGGCGCGTTCGCGCTCGTCGACCAGGGCGGCAAGCCGATCACGGCGGAGAGCTTGCGTGGCACGGTTTGGGTCGCGGATTTTTTCTTCACGCACTGCCCGACGATCTGTCCGCGCATCACGCGCCGCATGCGCGCGTTGCAAGTCGCAGCGGGCGGCAAGCCAATTCGCTTCATGAGCTTCAGCGTGGATCCGGAGAACGACACGCCGCCCGTGCTGTTGGCATACGCCAAACAATATGGCGCGGATCTTCGTACTTGGTCGTTTCTCACCGGCGATCTCGCGGTCGTCAAAGCGACGATCGTCGACGGCTTCAAACTCGCACTCGACGGCAAACCGGATCTCAGCGCCGCAAACGGCGGCATCATCCACGGCTCGCATTTGGTGCTCGTGGATCGCAACTTGAAGATCCGCGGGTACTACCGGAGTGACGATGATGAGGAGATGAAGAGGTTGCTCGAGGATGCGAGCGGGCTCTGACTTGAGAGAGCTGGCCCTACGCGCGTCGAAGCGCTTGGCCGCTCGCGCATTGAGCGACGCGACGGGCGCCTGTTCGGTCAGTTCTAACGTGGCCGCCTCTCTGTCGAAAACCGTGATCAGCCCGGCGAATCTGCAGCCTTGTATTATTTCCGGGCATTCGGCTACCAACCTTCGCGCGCGCTAGGGCGCGAAAAGAGGAGACATCGAAGAGTCGGAGATTTCGGCTTTTCGTATACGTCGCGTTTCGCGACGCGACTTGGCGCGGGCTACCAGTGCGGCGCGCGACGCGGAGCGCTGAACCCAAAAAATCTCGGCGCGAACTCAGCGCGGGGCGATCACGCCGGGGATCGCGCACAGCGTCGCGATGCGCGTGGCGAGTTCGGGTTCGGTTTCGGCGCGGACGGTGATGTGGCCGACTTTGCGGCCTGGGCGCGGCGCTTTGCCGTAGAGGTGCAGGTGCGCGTCGGGAACCGCGAGTACGTCTTTGGCGAGTGGCAGGGAGCCGACCAGGTTGAGCATCGCGCTCGGGCCGAGCGCCGCGGTGTCGCCGAGTGGGAGATCGAGGATCGCGCGCAGGTGATTTTCGAATTGGCTCGTGCGCGAGCCTTCGAGCGAATAGTGGCCTGAGTTGTGGACGCGCGGCGCGATTTCGTTGGCGACGAGCGCGCTCTCGACTTGAAATAGCTCGAGCGCGAGCACACCGACGTAGTCGAGATGCGCCAGCAAGCGCTCGGCGTATGCTTCGGCGCTATGCTGGAGTTCGCGCGAGAGGCGCGGTGCAGGCGCGATGGTTTTGCGCAGGATGCCTGCGTCGTGATGGTTTTCGACCAAGGGATAGAACGCCGTTTGGCCGCTTTTGGCGCGCACCGCGAGCAAGCTGAGCTCGCGCTCGAAGCGCACGAAACCTTCGAGGATCGACGGCGCGCCGCCGATCGCGGCCCACGCGGTCGCGACGTCGTTCGGGCTTCGCAGTACGAATTGGCCTTTGCCGTCATAGCCGAGGCGGCGCGTTTTGAGCACCGCGGGTAAGCCGAGTTTTTCGAGGGCGCGCGCGAGCTCTGGCTCGCTGCTTACGGCTTCGAATGGCGCGGTGGCAATGCCGAGCTCGCGGAAGCAGCTCTTCTCCAGCCAACGATCTTGCGCGGTGCAGAGCGCGTTCGGCGGCGGATAGACGGGCACGCGCGCGGCCAGCGTTTCGGCGGCTTCGACCGGCACGCTTTCGAATTCGTAGGTCACCACGTCGCACGCAGCGAGCGCGGCGAGGCCCGCGGGATCGGTGTAATTGCACACGATCTGCCGGCCGAGCGTGGCGGCGGGCGCGGCTTCGCTCGGATCGACGAACACGAACGTGCAGTCGAGCGGAATGCCGGCGAGCGCGAGCATGCGGCCGAGTTGGCCGGCGCCGAGCACGCCCACGCGCACTCGCGAATCAGCTTCCGGGATCGGGGTTGTCGAGGACACTTTGCGTGCGCGAAGCGCGGAAGCGCTTGAGTGCGTCGCGGATCGCCGGATGGCGACCGCCGAGAATCGCAGCGGCGAGCAGCGCGGCGTTGATCGCGCCTGCTTTGCCGATCGCCAGCGTGCCCACCGGAATGCCCGCGGGCATCTGCACGATCGAGAGCAACGAATCGAGACCGCTGAGGGCTTGGCTTTGGATGGGCACGCCGAGGACGGGTAGGGCAGTCTTGGCCGCGACCATGCCGGGCAAGTGCGCCGCGCCGCCGGCGCCGGCGATGATCAGCTCGAGTCCGCGACTCTCGGCGCTTTCCGCGTACTCGAACATCAAGTCCGGTGTGCGGTGGGCCGAGACGACTTTGGCCTCGAACGGCACGCCGAGTTCGCTCAGGGTTTCGCTCGCGTGGCGCAGGGTTTCCCAATCGCTCTGCGAGCCCATGATCACGCCGACCAGAGGTTTTTGCTTGGAGTCCGTCAAAAGAAGGGCGGAACCCTAGTCACCTTGTCCGGTGCTCGCAAGCTGGGCGGCGTGGAGCCGCGCCGGTCTTCGTCGTTCGCGAAGAGAATTACGCACCGAGCGAGCAGCGATGCGCCGCAGCGCGCCACGGAAAATGACGCGCCAAGTGCGCGAAAACTTGCGGAAATGCGGCTGCAAATGACCGAAGAATGACCGTGCGCGTGGAGCCTCGGCGTTAGCTTTCGGACACCGCCGCATGTACATCATCCTCGCGTTTTTCGTGTTCCATTGGCAGGCCTCCGTGTTTTGCCAGACGTTCTTTTTGCATCGCTTCGGCGCGCATCGCCAGTTCACGATGTCGAAGGGATGGGAGCGCTTCTTTCACGTTCTCACTTACCTGACGCAGGGGTCGAGTTTCTTGTCGCCGCGCGGCTACGCGATTTTGCATCGCATGCATCACGCCTATAGCGACACGGAGAAGGATCCGCACTCGCCCGAGAACTACTCGAACGTGTTCACGATGATGTTGGCGACCAAGCATCGCTACGATGCGTTTGCCTATCGCCGTGAGGAGCCCGAAGCGCGCTTCGAGGGCGGTTACCCCGACTGGCCGGCGCTCGATCGCGTGGGTCAGTCTTGGATCATGCGTTTGCTTTGGGGCGCCGCGTACACGTCCGTGTACGTCGCGTTCGCGCCTTCGGCTTGGTGGTTTTTGCTCTTGCCGGCGCACTACGTCATGGGCCCGATCCATGGCGCGATCGTCAATTGGTGCGGTCACCGCTACGGCTACCGCAACTACGCGAGCGAAGATGTGTCGCGCAACATGCTACCGATCGATTTCGTGACGCTCGGCGAGCTGTTCCAGAACAATCACCACGAGTTCTCGATGAGCCCGCGCTTCGCCGCGCGCTGGTTCGAAGTCGACCCGACGTACTACGCGATTCTATTCCTCGACTTCATTGGCGTGATTCAGATCGCGACCGAGCAGCGCACGCGCTACCCGCTGGAACGCAAAGCGCCGCAATTGGCCGCGTCCGATGCGGAATAGTGTTGGATTCCGCGGTCGCTGCAGAGCGGAAAGCTATCATTGCATTGGGAAGTTTTTTTTGGCCCTGCGCGGAAATCAGCGCTTGGCCGCTCGCGCTTCTAGTGGCGCGGCTTTCGCCTGTTCACCCCTTCGGGTGTCACGAAGCGCGGCGGTCAGTTCTAACGTGGCCGCCGCTCTTTCTAGAACCGTGATCCGCCGCGCGAACCTGCTGGCTTTGTTTTATTTCCGGGCATTCGGCTGCCAGCCTTCGCGCGCGCTCCGGCGCGAAAGAAGAGACGGAGATGTGATGAACAGTCGGGTTTCATTTCCGGGCATTCGGCTGCCAGCCTTCGCGCGCGCTCTGGCGCGAAAGAGGGCGAGGCAAAGACCGTCTTTGAGGCTCTACCTAAAACAATTGTGACTTCGACAGCACGACACTACGGTCCCCGCCCGATGCGATTGGCGGTGCTTTTCGGTCTTTTGGTTTTGGCCTGCGGTAGCCGCGGGCGCGTCGATTCGATCGATCGTGAACCGGCGCGGGAAGCGAAGCGCGCGAAGATCGGAGATTCGGCGCCGAAAGACGCGAGCGAAAGCGCGTGTCCCGCCGGCATGAAGCTCGTTGACGGCGATTACTGCACCAAGCTCGATCTCGAGTGCAAAAAGAGTTGGTACGACAAATCCAACAAGAAGACGGTGTGCGAAGAGTTCGAGGCCAAGTCGACCTGCGCGGGCGACAAAGTGCACAAGCGCTTCTGCATGGATACGTACACTTGGCCCAACGAAAAAGGCGCGCGGCCCGAAGTGATGAATAAGTTCAACCAAGCGCAGGTGAAGTGCGCGGCCGTGAACAAGCGCTTGTGCACGGAGACGGAGTGGACGCTCGCTTGCGAAGGGCCCGAGATGCTGCCGTTCCCCTACGGCTACGTGCGCGATACCAACAAATGTTTGGGTGACGTGGAGTGGGATAGCCCGAACATGAAAAAAGTCGCGGCCCGCGATCCACACGAGCTGGCTCGCTTGTGGAAAGGTGTGCGCAACGGCAGCCAACCCGAGTGCATCAGCGCGTACGGCATCGCGGATTTGCCTGGCAATACCGACGAAGTGGTGTCGAGCGAGACTTATTCGTCGGATTTCCGCGGGAAATTCGACAGCGTGCACACCGGTGGCCCGTGGTACAAAGGCGTGCGCAATCAGTGCCGGCCCAAGATCTACACGCACGATGAGGGGTTTTATTACTACTTCCTCGGCTTTCGCTGCTGCGCCGAGGCGGACGGCAAAGCGACCGATCCGCGCACGCCGAAGCAAATCAAAGCGAACTGGAACTTCGAGCGCGTCGAGCGCATCGCCGGTTTCACCAAAGCCCAGATGATCGAAAAGCTAGAGCTGAAGAAGGAGAGCAAGTGCACCTGCAGCGAGAAAGACATCCGCTGCAAGACGATGTGCGGCACCTTGCTCGGTCCCGAGGCAAAGGACTATCGCTGATGCGCGCTTGGTCTTTGCTTTTGCTGACGGCGTTCGCGCTCGCGAATGGCGCGTGCACCGACACCAGTTGTTCACGTGCGCCGGATACGATCAGCGTCGCATTGGGTGATTCGAACGGCAGCGCGGTCGAAGGCAACACCTATCATTCGGCGCCTTACGGCGGTCCGTACGTCCACTTCCCGCCTTCCCGCTCGATCGTATTCGAGCACGGTTTGGCGGCAATTCCGTACGCGATGCAGTTTTGGCTCGCGTTTTCCGATCACGGCACACTCGCGCCGAGCGCCGGCAACATGACCGAAATCCCCGCGGTAGACGACGGCGGCGCTCCCGCAGTCACGGACCAAAGCATTGCCGTGTACAACAATACCTGCAGTGATTTTTATTTGTGGGTCGTGGCTCAGCGCTCCACGCCGTAGGTTTAGTCACCCCCGGGTGACTTTGACTGTTCGTCGCATCCGCTGCGCATCAGGGCCCCGCGCGAGCCAAGGCGTTCGTCTCTTCTTCTGCTTCTCGTCTCTTTCGCGACGGGGCGCGCGGGAATGCTCCCAACCGGATGCCCGGAAATAAAACAAAACTTCAGACTCGCGTGGCTGATCACGGATTGGGTGAGTAGCCACACACCAACAAGAGTCTGACCGAACAGGCGCCCGTCGCGCGACCGGGGGCGCGAGCGGCCAAGCGCTTTGGCTTGCGTGGGGTGCCCGTGCGCAGTCAAGGTGACGAAACGGCCCGCCGCGCGGATCAGAGGCCCGGAAGCCAACCCGCGACGCCGAAGGCTAGGTCGGCATTCGCCCGCTTCGCGTGACCATCAAAAAATCAAATTCGTTTCGCGACTACGAAACTGACGGCGCCAGCGAGTAAGCCCGCGAGTACGTCGTCGGCCATGATGCCGACGCCTTCGGGTTTTGCGTTTTGCACGGTGTCGATCACGCCGGGCTTCCAGACGTCGAATAGGCGAAATAGGCCGAGCGCGAGCAGCTGCACACTGATGCTGCTGTTTTTGACCATGCCCATCGCGATCAAGGTGCCCGCGACCTCGTCGATCACGACGCACTGCGGATCTTCGACGCCCATGGCTTTTGCCATTTCATTCGCGGACCAGACGCCGATTGCGGTCACGCCGGCGATCGCGGCGATGTGCAGGGGCAGCGGCAAGAGCCGTAAGCCGAGGTGCAGCGGCACCGCGCCGAACGAGCCCATCGTGCCGGGCGCGAGCTTCGAGCGACCGCAGCCGAACCACGTCGCGAGCGCGCGTACCGTGAGCGACGCTTGGGGCCGAGACTCGGCTTGTACTTCGCTCATTGCTTGGATTTCGAGAACAGATTCATCAGCGCGCAGATCGGGCCTTCGGGGCAATCGCGCGAAGGTTCGTCGATCACTTTGCACTCGTCCGCGACCGCGACCATCGTCGGCTGTTCCGTGCCCCAAGATTGGCCGGGAGCCCAGCGCAGCACCGGTTTGTCCATTTTTCCGGCCCAGTGCACTTTGCACTGCGCGGTGAAGCGCGCGAGCTTGTCGGGCGCGAGGTTGCCCGGCGGCTCGTTGTGCACGCGCATCGCGAGCGACGGCTGCGCCCACACACCCGAAACGAGCACGAGCTTGTTGTCGAGCCAAGTGCGGTACGGCTGAATCGTGTTCGCCTTGTTGTCATCCATCGGCGCGCCCGGATCGCGAGGCCAGGGCTCGCTCTCCGTCTTGAATGCGCAATGTTTGCCCTCGAAGGCTTGCGGCGACGCACAGGTGAGCGCGTTCGCGTCCGCCGTGACGAGCGTGAGGATCAGATCCGACTTTTGTCCGGTCACCCAAGTGCTGGTGTCGGCTCCCGGCGGATCGCGCGGCTCGAGGATGTTACCGAGCGGCGAGTTCGGAATGACGACCGTGAGCCCGATGATGATCGCGGCAGCCAAGTAGCGACCGCCGATGACCGCAGGCAGCTCGTCGTCATCGTCGTCCGTGCGGCGCAGGTTGGCGCGCGGACTCGGTTTCTTGCTCGCGCTCGGCTTCACGCTCTTTGCCGGCTCTTCGCGGCTCGTGCTCTCGCTGGTCGCCATCGCGGGCTTCAATAGCGCAATTTGGCCCGCGCTCCCAAGCGCTTAGGAACAGTCGGAAAAAACCGCCTGATACAGGGCTTCGCCGAGCAGGCGATGGCCTCCCGGCCCGAAGTGAATGCCGTCTTTGAACGGCGCAAAAAAGCGCTCGCACAGCACGTCCGGATCGCCGCACGAGAGCAGTTTGTACGCGTCGATGACGGCATCGACGTGGCCATGCGCGGGCTGTCCACGGATCCAATCGTTCAACCTGTGTGTGGCCTCGGCGCGCGACGGATTGAAATAGCGCGTGAACCCGCCCCACGGCGCGACCGTGAGCGCCACCACTTTCATGCCGCGCGCTTTCGCGGCCGAGTACATGTAGTCGAGGTCCGCTTCGATCTTGGCTGGGGTGCGATGCGCCGTCAGATCGCTGTACAAGTCGTTCACGCCGCCGAACACGACGAGGTGCGTGTATTGTTTCGGCGAAGCAGCGATCTGCTCGTCGAAGCTTTTTCGCATTTGATTCACCATCGTGGCGCCGCGACCGAAGTTATCGAGCTCCAAATTGGGACAGCGCGCCTTGACGTATTCGAGGTAGCCGCCGCCGTGCGAACGCGGATCGGTGAGCGAATCGCCGACCGCAGCCACCACGTAGCGATGGGACGCGCTGGGCGGCGCGCCCGCGTCTGAGGCTGGCGTTGG
>DASYCL010000505.1:0-7387 GCA_036500245.1 Polyangiaceae bacterium
GCCGCGCGCCAAGACAAAGAAGCCGTCACGATGGAGGACTTCGAGCTCGCGAAGGACAAAGTCCTGATGGGCACCGAGCGTCGCTCGATGGTGATGAGCAACGAAGAGCGCCGCACGGCGGCCTGGCACGAATCGGGTCACACCATCGTCGGCAAGCTCGTCGCCGGCAACGACGCGGTGCACAAGGTCTCGATCATTCCGCGCGGCGCCGCGCTCGGCGTCACCATGTTCCTGCCGGTCGAAGATCGGCACTTGATGACGCGCGGGCAGACGCTCGCTCGCATCGCGATGGCGCTCGGCGGTCGCGTGGCGGAAGAAGTCGTGTTTTCCGAAATCACGACCGGCGCTCAAGATGACATCAAGCGCGCCACACGGCTCGCCCGCGCGATGGTGTGCGAGCTCGGCATGAGCAAGAAGCTCGGCCCGGTCGCGTACGGCGAAAACGAAGAGAGCGTTTTTCTTGGTCGCGAAATGACTTCGCGTCGCGAGGACTACTCGGAAGACACCGCGCGCGAGATCGACGAAGAAGTGCGCGCGATCGTCGAATCGCAGTACCAAGTGGCGAAGCAAGTCGTCTTGGACAATCGCGAAAGGCTCGATCGCTTGGCCCAAGCGCTGCTCGAACGCGAAACGCTGGACGCGGAAGAAATCGCCGCCGCGTTGGATGGCCGCGATCTGCCGAACCGCCAGCGCGTCGTGATTCCGACTTGGTCGGATAAGCGCAAAGAAAAGGCCGAGAAGCGCCGTCCCGCGAGCATCTTCGGCGCGCCGAAGCCCGCGGGCACCTGAAACCAAGGAGCAGACGACGACGGGCCGAGCCGCGATGCTCGGCCTGTTCGCTTTTGTGGGTTCAGCGCTGACGTGGAGGCCGCGCGCTGGTAGCTCGCGGCGCGTCGATGAGAGGGCGAGACCCTTTTGCGCTTTGGCGGTGTCTCTCTCCTTCAGAGCAGTGCTTTCGCTCGTTCCAGCAGCGTCGCGGCTTGGTTCTTTTCTGGATCTTCTAAAACTTCTTCGAGCAGCGTCTTGAGCACGCGGCCGACGTCGGGGCCGGGTTTGATGCCAAGCTCTTGGATCAGCGTGCCGCCGTTGATTGCGAGATCTTTGAGGCTGAAGGCTGCGCCGGCGGCGATCACTTTGGCAACATGAGCCTTGAGCCGCGCGATGTTTTCGAGATCGAGGCTCGGATCTTTGCCCTTCGCGCTGACGTCGGCTTCGGACAGCGAGTAGAGATCATCGACGAGCTCGGGTGAGACGCGGCGGATCCAGCGGCGCACTGCGGCGTCACTCCAGCTTTCGTCGTAACAAATCAAATGGTGGCGCACGAGCGCGACGATGCGCGCGCGCTCGTCATTGGAGAAGCGCAAGCGCTCGAGCAAGGGATCGGCCATGTCGGCGCCGATGCGCTCGTGTTCGTGGAAGGTGTAGTCGTTGGTTTTTTCGCTGAATTCGCGCGAACGTGGCTTGCCGATGTCGTGCAGCAGACCGGCCATGCGCAACACTGGGCTCGACGGGCAATTGTCGAGGCAGTGCATCGCGTGTCCCCAAACGTCGAAAGCGTGATAATGATTTTGTTCGCAGCCGACCGATTCCATCAGTTCTGGCGCGGTGATCGCGAGCAGGCCGTGGTTCTTCATCACTTCGAACGCGCGGCTCGGCGCTTTGGCCTTGGTGGTTTTGAGCCACTCGTCGCGAATGCGCTCGGCGCTGACTTTGCGATAGCTATCGAGCGACGGCACGATCGCGCGTTCGGTTTCTGGATCGAGCTCGACGTTCAGCGTCGCGACGAAGCGCGCGGCGCGCAGCACGCGGAGGCCGTCTTCCGCGAAGCGCACCGCGGGATCGCCGACCGCGCGCAGCAAACGCGCGTGCAGATCGCGCGTGCCGTCGAACGGGTCGATCAGCACGTTTTCCAGCGGATCGTACGCGATGGCGTTGATCGTGAAATCGCGCCGCGCAAGATCGTCTTTGATGTCGTCGACGAAGTAGACAGAGTCGGGATGGCGGCCGTCGCTGTAACTGGTTTCGCCGCGCAGCGTGGTGACCTCGTAGCTCGATTGCTTCATCAGCACGGTCACGGTGCCGTGCTGAATGCCAGTCGGGATCACGCGGCGAAATAGTTTTTGAACTTGTTCCGGTCGCGCTGAAGTTGCGATGTCCCAATCGCCGAGAATGTCCGCGCTCGGCTTGCCTTCGAGCTCAGCGAGCAATTCGTCGCGCACACAGCCGCCGACGATCCACGAACGGAAGCCACCTTCGCGAAGCCGCGCGCAGAGCTCCCGCACTTCGCTTGGCACGGCGTGGTTCAGGCGGGCAGTGTCGGACACGCCCTCGGTGTAGCAAGATTCTCCGGGGCGTGCGACGCACGTCGATTGCCGCCGAAATGGCCGCGTGTTCGACTCATCGAATGCAGGCCCAACGACTCACTCCGATTCTGAACGTGCGAACATCGTGGAGAGCTTTGCGAGGGCAGGCGCGGCTGCCGTGCGGAGCGCGCGGGGCGCTTCGAGACCGCGCGCCGCGGAGGAACGGCGAGCGTGCCCGTTCCCGCGTGGGCCCAACAAATTAGCTCAATTTCCCCAGGGATTGACGATTTCGCTGCCGCCGATGCTCGCCTTCGGTTTCTTTCCGGGCGGCGCGTCGGCTTTGGTTTTCGCGGCAGGACGCGGCGCGACGTAGCCACGCCCGGCCTTGTCGAGTTTGACGACTTCGCGCGTCTTCGTGCCGTCGAGCGTGATGGTGTCCGGCTTGTAGCCATCACGACGGATTTCGAGTTCGACGGTTTTGCCTTCGTCCACGCTGATCGCGACCGGGCTTTGGCCGAGATCGGCGCCGTCGCGGAAGATGTGCGCGTCGATCGGTTCGATCGCGAGCACGACTTCTTTGCTGAGCACGATGTCGTTCGCGGGCGCGGTGCTTGGAACGGCGCTCGGCGCGGCAGTTGCGGCAGTGTCGGTGAGCTTCGGCGCGGGGTCGGGCGCGGCGAGCGCGGACCCGGTTGCGCTCGGCGTGGCGGAGCTCGAGTGGCTGCTGCCGAAGATGCCGACGACGATACCGACCGCGGCGAGCACTCCGGCCAAGCCGGCGTAGAGCGGCCAGCGGCTCTTTTGCGCGCCGAACCGCGACGACGGAGTCGCCGGCACGGGCGCGGGCATTTGCCCTTTTTTGAAGTAGTCGACCGGGACGTTGAAGCCGCCAGAGCGCGACATCATTTCCGGAACTGCGTCCGGCACGGCGCCGGCATCGAGCTTGTTGAATTCGTCGATCAGCTCGCTCATCGATTGATAACGATGCTCGGGCCGCTTCGACAGGCACTTCAGCACGATCGCTTCGAGGCCAGGCGGCACTTCTTGCGGCGCGGGCACGAGCGCGCGGATCGGCACGGGCGCTTTGTACATGTGCTGCGTCAAGATGCCCATGAAGTTGTCGGCATCGAACGGCACGCGGCCACTCGCGAGCTCGTACAGAATCACCCCGAAGGAATAGATGTCGCCGCGATGATCGACGGGTTGACCCGCGGCTTGCTCGGGCGACATGTAGTGCGGCGTGCCGAACACCGCGCCGGCGCGCGTGAGCTTCGAGCCTTCCGCGGAGCTCGAGACCTTGGCGATGCCGAAATCGAGGACTTTGACGAAGTCTTTGTCGGCGCCGCGATTGATCAGATAGATGTTATCCGGCTTCAAATCGCGGTGCACGATGTTGGCCGCGTGCGCCGCGGCGAGTCCTTCGGCCATCTGCCGCGCGACGTGCAAAATGCGCGGCACGGGCAGCGCTTGGCCGCCTTCGAGCAGCTTCGACAGCGGGTGGCCGCTCAAGAACTCCATCACGAAATAGGCCGCGCCGTCCGGGAATTGACCGAAGTCGCTGATGTCGATGATGTGCGCGTTGCCGATCGACGAAGCGGATTTGGCCTCGTTCAAGAAGCGCTCGGTGACTTCAGCGTCCCGCGCGAGATCCGCGCGCAAGACTTTCATCGCCACTTTCTTGCCGATGATCGTGTGCGTGCAGCGATAGACGACGCCCATGCCGCCTTCGCCGAGCAGGGCTTCGACTTTGTAGCGGCCGTCAATCGTCGCGCCGAGATACGGATCTTGGCGCAAGCGCGCGACTTGGCTGTTCGTGACTTCGACGTCCGAATACGAAATGCTGCCGGGCGCAATCGTGACGATGCGCAAGCGTTGCTGCTCTTCCGGCGTCGGAGCGCGCGTTTCAGCGAGCGGCTGCGCGGCTGCGGCGTACGCGCCGCTACTCGAAGCGGGCTGCTTGCGCGAAGGCGGCGGCGGGGGCGCCTTGTTGGTCGGCTCGGTCATCGCAAAGGATTATTCAAGGGAGCGTCGTCGTCAGTTCGTGTCTTGGGTAGCGTCGATTGGTGTCTTTAGTAACGTAGAGACGCCTGTTCGAGGCAAAGGGTTTTAGTGGGCTGATGCGGCTTTTCAGTTGGAGCCGCTCGCACTGTTCAGAGGTTCAAGCCGACAAAACGAGCTCAGGGCGCGGATTCTACTGCAAATGGCGGGCCGCGCCTGCTTTCGGCTCAGCCCGCTAAATTCGGCTGGTTCATGAGCGGGGTGTAAACGAGAGTCCGCAAGCGTTGCGTAGCCGTGCCGCGCCGTGCCAGGTGAGACCACGCCGGCACGAATTGCGCGGCAAAGGTGCGACTTTACCCACAAAACGCGCTTCCCTTAGCGTGGTTTGGCCGGCTTCTGCTAAATGCGCGCGATGGGTTTTCCGCTCGAGCTCGCGCTGCGCTACATGCGTTCGAAGAAGCGCGCGTTCGTTTCGGTCGGGACGATGTTCGCGGTGCTCGGCGTGGCGCTCGGTGTCGGCGCGTTGGCAACCGTCATCAGCGTGACGGGCGGCTTTCGCGCGCAATTTCGCGAGAAAGTCTTGGGCGTCAACGCCCACGTGCTGATCCTCAAGTATTCGAGCGATTTCCGCGAGTACCGCAAGGTGATGGACGAGATGAAGAACGTGCCCGGCGTGATCGGCATCGCTCCCTTCGTGATCAGCCCGATGATGGTCACGCATGGTGATCACACGGCTACTGGGGTTTTGCTCAAAGGTGTCGATCCGAGCCGCGTGAAAGACGTGCTCGATCTGCCGCGGCACATCGTGCAGGGCAACATGGAGGGGCTACGCCTCGCCGGATCGAAGCCCCCAGAGCGGCGCACGGTGGGCCTGCTCGATGATTTTGGCAGCGCGCACGACGGCGATCCGTTCGCTGCATTGCCGTCGTCGACCGCTGCGGCCGCGATAGCGGCGCCCGCGAGCAGCGGCAAAGCGAAAGCCAGCCCGAAATCGAGCGCGACGCCGGAAGCCGCACCCACCGAGTCCGCGGGTCAATCGTCGACGGTGCTCCGCGACATCGAAAAGATTGTGCGCGAAGAAGCCACGCGCGAGCCGGACATCACGACGCATCCGAGCACGTATGTGGCGAGCGACGCGGGCGCGGCCGCAGAGAAGGAAGCGGACAACACACCGGATCCGAATGCGCCCGTGGGTAGCATCGTGCCTGCCGGCGGCTACAAGAGCAAGTTGCCGGACGACGACGAGCTGCCCGCCGATATCGACCCCGATCCGTGCCGCGATCCGGAATCGATCAAGAAATTGCCGGGCATCATCATCGGCATCACGCTCGAAAAAAATCTCGAAGCGAAACTCGGTGATTGCATTCAAGTCACGAGCCCGACGATCGGCTTCACGTACACGCGCGGCGCGATGCGCGCGCCGGTCGCCAAGCAATTCCGCGTCACCGGCGTGTTCGACGCGGGCTTCGACCAATACGACTCCAAGCTCGTCTATACCGATTTGTACGAAGCGCAGCCCTTCTACGACACCGGCGACAGCGTCACCGGCATCGAAATGAAAGTGAACGACATCGAAAAAGCGAAAGACATCGCGCGCGACATCGATTCACGACTGCAAAACGGCATCTATCACACGATGGATTGGGAAGAGCTGAACCACGGACTCTTCACGGCACTCCGCATTCAACAACTCTTGATGAGCTTGGTCTTGGCTCTGATCATCATCGTCGCGGCGTTCACGGTGATCGCGACGCTTATCATGGTCGTGCTCGACAAGAAAAAAGAAATCGCCGTGCTCAAAGCGATGGGCGCGAGCAACAACGCGCTCCTCCGCGCGTTCTTGTATCAGGGCGCGATCATCGGCGTGATCGGCACAGCCATCGGCTTGGTCCTCGGACTCGCGATCTGCAAAGGCCTACTCGTGCACGCACTGCCGCTCGATCCGAAGGTGTATTTCATCTCGCACTTACCCGTGCAGGTGCGACCGATCGAATTCCTGATGGTCGGTGTATTCGCGATTTTGGTTTGTTTGGCAGCGACGGTGTGGCCGGCGCTGCACGCGGCGCGACTGCGGCCGGCGGAGGCGTTTCGGGAGCAGCAGTAGGCGGAATGCGCCACTCGTTCGCACTCAATCGCAGATCCTTGCGGCCGACCCGCCGCGCCGTCAGAATCCGCTGCGTTCGCTTTGGAAAGATTGGGGACATGAAATACTTCGCACTGCTTGGGCTGCTGATGTTCGTTGTAGCTTGCGGTTCCAAAGCGGCGCCGCCCACCTTCGCCTCCGGCGGAGCTGGCGGAACCTTCTCGACGGGTGGCACGATGGGCCGCGCCGGCACCACTGGGACGGGGCTAACCGGCAGCGGTGGGAGCAGCGGCTCCACGGGCGCCGGAGAGGCCGGCGAGGCGGGCGCCGGCGAGACGGACGAGCTTGCGCCGACGGTGGAGATCACGTCCCCCTCGGCAGTTACCGATCCCAATAGCGGAACCGTGCTGACTGGTAACGGAGTTACGGTCACCTGTTCGGTGACGCCGTCGCCCGTGTCCGGCGCCGCCGTGCTCGTCTCGTCGATCAAGATTCAGATGTTCGGCTCAGACGGCAAGCAGATCGGCACCGATGGGAGCGTGATGTCGGGGGACAACGCGAACGAGTACTCGGCGCACTTCGTGCTCAACGGTGTGGCGACCGGTGCGGTGTCATTCGCTTGCAGCGCAAGCGATCAGTCATCCTCTCCTCATGTCGGGAGCGCGACGCTGCAAACGTTCTACGACGGTGGGCCGACGATCACGCTTTCGAGTCCGACGACGCCGCATTCGCTCGGTCCGGTGCTGTTCTCGTTCTCGGCGTTGCCGACTCCGCTCACGGTGGGTGATACCGGCGCCGCGGTCGACACTGTCACGCTCTCGGTGAACGGCGTCGCGATCAAAACAATCACTCAGATCGCGGGCATGCCCGGCTACTACCAGAGCTCGCTCGATCTGAGCGACCCTTCGATATTCACGCCGACACCGGTCGGCTCGGTGCCGATCGTCATTACAGCTACGAACAAGCGCGGCACGATCGCGACGCAGAACGATAGTTTCGTCGT
>DASYCL010000506.1:0-2362 GCA_036500245.1 Polyangiaceae bacterium
CCCTTTTCGATGGTCCACTCTTCGATCACCAGACCCTCTTGCACGACGTTCCATTGCCGATCGCGATCTTGGCTCGTGCGCGCGAGCTTCGCGACCGCGTGCGCGACGCGTCCTGCGGTCAAAAATTGCGCACTCGACTCGGTCTCCGCCGCCACGAGCTGCGTCACCTCACACAAGCCCGCAGCCCCCGCGGCGAGCGCGCGCTGCACTCGTTCTTCGACGATCGCGTGCGGATCCGGCGTGTCGTTGTCAGCGGGCTCGCGTTCGCGTTCGGCGCGTGGCCGGCTCACTTTCGGCTTTTCTTCCTTGAACGGCTCGATCTCGCGCAGCAACCGCGGTGGCGACGCAGCCGCGACGGCGAGCGCGAAGGGCCGCGTCACGTGCAGCGAGAGTTGCTCGCGCAGCCGCTCGATCAATGCGCGCGAAGGATCGAGTCGCACGACGTCGCACAAATAGCGATGCACGTACTGGTAGTACTCGGACCAGGCTCGTTGCCGCGCTGCGCCCCAAGCGCCGATGCGGTCGACTTGTTCCATCACGCGCTGCACAGAAGCCTCGGCTCCGAGCGCGTTCTTCGCGGCGGCCACCTCTTGAATGTCCTGCAGCACGGAAGAGAGCTCGTGCGCGTCGCGGAGCAAGATCTCGTTCAGCTCGGCCAGCGTACGGCTCGTGCTCTCGAGCAGCTCGAGGCAGCGATCCACGGCGCCGAACCAATCGGACTCGAGCAGGCGCGCGATCTGGGTTTGAAATTGCTGCTGCTCCAAATCCAAACTCTGCTGGCGGCGCTCGATGCCACTCACCAGCTCCGAGACCGTGACGCGCAGCGGCCCTTCTACTCCGCTGTGCCAATCGCCCTCGGTTTCTGCACATTCTGCCGCAGCGAGCACATCCACCAAATTCACGCGTAGGCTCCGCGTCAGCAGCGTCAAATTCTCGCGAGTCAGGCTCTCGTCCTGCAAAAACGAATCGACGATGCTGGCGGCGAGCCGCGTCAGCGAAAATTCTCCAGCGCGAAGCAGACCCGCGCCGTCAACGCGTGCGAGCATTTTCTGATCGCGCAAGCGCTGGATTGCGTGAGTCGCGCGACGGCGCAGATTTTCCGTGCCTGGTTCGATCAGGGTGCACACTGAATCGAATACTTCGGCGAGTTGCTCCTCGCCGAACGATGTGAGCGCCGCTCCATCCGCGCGCAGATGGAGCGCAGCCAATAAGCACAGATCGAGCGTTGCGAGCTCTAGCTTCGGTCGGTTTTGGGCGAGCGCGGCGAGCACCGAGCGCGGATCGTCGGCCTGCTCCTTCACGTGCGCCGGCACCGTCCGCTGTTGATCCAGAAACGCATCCGTCCTCGGAAAGAAAGCCTTCCGTAGATGGAGGGGTGGGGCGCGGCAAGGAAATAGCGGAAACAGCCGGATTACAGCGATTTACCGCCCGTGCGCGACGCGCTCGGCGCGTGGCGTGCGTCGATCTAAACTCGCTGCAGGATGTAGCGCGGATCCATTCTTGGACGCCGAAGCTCGGTTGCTCCGCGACGAGTGAGGCGGTGTTGCGCGGCCCTTCGTGCACAAGCCACCGTGCTCCACTGCGAGGTGGAACCCGAACAGGTTGAGGCGTTTCTCGACGCGGACGGCGATTTCGTCACGCGCGCAAACGGCGCGGACGGCATCGCTCGACTTCCGCGTCGCGATGCGCGTGCGCGACGAAGAAGCCAGGTGTTTCGACGACCGGTTGCTCGGAAATTTGCCCGACACGATGATTGAAGCTGCCCTCGACGTTGAGGCGGCGCGCCCCGCCGCGGCGTAGTCGCTCGCGCACGCTGGTTTCATTTGCCGCTCAGTGAGCTCCGATCGGGCTGGCTCGCGGTTTGCTTTATGAAGGGCATGCGTCGCCCGCGATATGTGGTCTTCGACATCGACACTGAAGTGATTGAAGGGTTCGCCGATCGCGAAAGCGCCGTCCGATTCGCGAACTGGCTCGCCCGCGGCCGCAACGAAGAGCACGGCGTGCTCGTCACGGACGAACTCCGCCGTGGCGAAGTCGTGTGGCCGGATCGCAGTTGGATGCAGCTCGGCGCGCTCGTGTCGTGAACTTGGCTCTGGCGAAGCGCTCGAACGCGGCTTACCTCGCGGCGCATTTTTAGTCACAAAAAGTGGTCGGGGCGGGCGGATTCGAACCGCCGACCCCTTGACCCCCAGTCAAGTGCGCTAACCAGGCTGCGCTACGCCCCGGACCGCTCCTCGCATCGGGGTCGCCGACCGAAGGGCTCGCGGAACGTAGTCGTTTCGCGCTTGATTGCAACCCAATAGTTGAGCCTCGCGAGGTTTGGCCAAGCGCCGCTCAATTCGAGCTTTTTTCGTTTTTTGGT
>DASYCL010000507.1:0-8825 GCA_036500245.1 Polyangiaceae bacterium
CGCCGAACCAAAGCTCTCCCTTCGCGCGTCCAGCGACCACCTCGAGCGGGCCGGACAGCGAGAGCAAATGCCAGGATTTGCCGTCGAAATGCGCTGCGCCGCCGGCGCCGACGAGCCAAACCGAATCGGAGCTCACGCCCCAAAACGCGCGCGGCCCGGCGATCGGCGCGGACAGCTCCGACCACGAACCTGCCCGATAGTGAAAGAGCTTCTGCGAAGCCGCGACCCACGCTTGTTCTTTCGTCGCCCAAAACGCTGTTGGCCTCGTCCAAGCAGGCCCCGGGATTGCGAGCGTCCAACCGTGCGCGTCGATGTTGGCGAGACCGCTGTCGTCGAGCCCCCACAGCGTACCCGCTTGAAGCACGACGCTCCGCCGCGTAGCGCCTGCGGGCGCGGTGGTCCAGCCGCTCGCGCGCTTGATGATACAGACCGAACCAGCACGACATACGAGCTCGGGATCGTCGGCGCCGAGCACTCCCCAAAGGCCGCCCCGCGATGCACTCGCAAGTTGTCCGAGCTCTTCGCGGCCATCGCGCCAGCCCGAGCTCGTATGACGAAAATAGATCGGCTGCTCGGCATCGTTCGTGTAACGCGTGCCCATGATCCGTGGTTCGTTGTCGCGGCCGAAGAAAATGCGACATTCATCGCGTTGGTCGGCCTTGGGGCGCAATGAGGGGGGCAGCGGGATCACAAGCAAGCCACGCGCGTCACCGACGTACGGCGCATCCGCGAGCACCGCGACGTGCGCCGGTTCGGCGAGCGCGATCGAATAAACCGGGACGCTGAGCAACTGGGTGAATGAAAACTCGGCACGCATTTGCGCTGCGCCCTCGGGTTGCACTGCGGGCGCGCGCTGTAACGAATTGGGCGCCGCAACGGCTGACCCGACGCCTAGGCAAAGCTCGCTCGAAGAACTGTGCGCGACGGCGCAGGCCACGAACGTGGCGGTAAAGCATACCCATGGACGAAGAGCGAGCGACACTGACGTTCGTTCCAACGTAGCATATCGATCTTCCAAACCGCGGATCGTGCCTCCACGATTTGACCTTGCGGAGGACGCGTGTTATCCGCCCGTCGAAAATGGGTGCCTCCAAGCGCGCGATCATCACAGGGATCACCGGCCAAGATGGCTCGTACTTGCTCGAGCTCTTGCTCGCGAAGGGCTACGAGATTCACGGCATCGTGCGCCGTTCGAGTTCGTTCAACCGCGCGCGCATCGACGGCATTCATTCCGATCCGAAGAACCGCGAGCGGGTGTTCCTGCACTACGGCGACATGCTCGACACGAACAACCTGAATCGACTGGTCGCCAAGATTGCTCCGGACGAAATCTACAATCTAGCCGCGCAGAGCCACGTCAAAGTGTCGTTCGAAATGCCGGAGTACACCGCGCAGGTGGACGCAGTCGGAACACTGAGGCTGCTCGACGCGCTGCGCGAAACCGGCCTTCCGGCTCGTTTCTATCAAGCTTCGACGAGCGAGCTCTTCGGCAAAGTTCAGGCGGTACCCCAGAACGAAACGACTCCATTCTACCCGCGTAGTCCGTATGGTGTGGCAAAGCTTTATTCGTACTGGCTCGCGGTCAACTATCGCGAAGCGTACGGGCTCTACGCCGTGAACGGCATCTTGTTCAATCACGAATCCCCGCGCCGTGGCGAGAGCTTCGTCACGCGCAAGGTAACGCTCGGCGCTGCCAAGGTGAAGCTCGGCTTACTCGACACGCTCTATCTCGGTAACCTGGACGCGAAGCGGGACTGGGGCTACGCGCCCGAATACGTCGAGGGCATGTGGCTCTCGCTGCAGCAGCCGAGCCCCGAGGATTACGTGCTCGCCACCGGCGAATGCCACACCGTGCGCGAGTTCACCGAGCTCGCGTTCAAGGAGCTCGGCATCGAACTGTGTTGGGAAGGCAAAGCTGAAAGCGAACGTGGGATCGATAGTCGCACGGGTGCGCTGTGCGTCGCGATCGACCCGGCCTACTACCGACCGACCGAGGTCGATCTGTTGCTCGGAGATGCGAGCAAGGCTCAAAACAAGCTCGGTTGGCGACCGAAAACGACCTTCGCGGAGCTCGTGTCGCTAATGGCACTCTCGGATTTCGAGGCGCTCAAGAACGACGCGAAAACGCCGAAGATGTATTATTGAGAAGGGCGCACTCAGCGGCGAAGCGCGAGCAACGTTTCGGCGATGCGCGCAATCTGCGTGTCGGTCAGGCCTGAGCTAGAAGGCAAATACAAGCCTCGCCGCGAGAGCTCGTCGGTGACCGGGTATTCCCCGGTCATGTCGCAGCCGTACTTCGCTAGCGCGGGTTGACGGTGCATCGACACGAAGAACGATCGCGTCTCGATGCCGGCCTGCTTCAACTTCTGCATCACTTCGTCGCGAGCGAGCCCGAATTCGTCCCCGATCAAAATGCCATACATCCAGTATGAGCTCGTCGTCCACGGTGCTTCCGGCGGTGTGACGATGCCACGCTGATTTTGCAAGAGCTCGTTATAGCGCGCAGCATTCGCGCGCCGCCGTTCAAGGTAAAAATCGGCGCGTTCGAGCTGGGCCAAGCCGATCGCCGCAAGCACGTTCGGCATTCGGTAGTTGAAGCCAATCTCCTCGTGCACGTAGCGGCGCGAACCGTCGAGCGGAAAGCACAGATTCTTGAAGTAGCGCAAGCGCTCGCCAAGACGCTCGTCCCGCGCCACGACCATGCCGCCCTCTCCGGTCGTGACGAGCTTGTTCGCGAAGAAGCTGAAGCAGCTCATGTCGCCGAGCGCACCACACAGCTCGCCCTTGTAACGCGAGCCGATCGCCTCCGCGGCGTCTTCGATCACGAGCAGCTCGTGGGCGCTGGCGAGCTTCCGCAGGCTGTCCATTTCGCAGCTGTGGCCGTACACGTGCACCGGCATGATCGCTCGGGTCTTTGGCGTAATTTTCGCTTCAACTAAGCGCGGATCGATGTTCCAGGTCGCGTCCGCGTCGACGAATACGGGCTTTGCGCCGGTGTAACAAACGGCGAATGCAGACGCGATCATCGTGAACGCCGGAATGATCACTTCATCGCCGGGACCGATACCCGCAGCAACCAATGCAAGGTGCAGCGCGGTGGTACCCGATGTCGTCGTGACCGCCACCGGCACGCCGAGATACTGCGCGAACTCTCGCTCGAATTCGGCGACATAGCTGCCACTCGACGAGATCCAGCCGCCCGACACGGCCTTCGTCACGTATTCGAGCTCACGGCCCGCGAGGAGCGGTTCGCATACTGGAATGAAAGCGTGCTCGCTCATGACCCGAACACTACCTTGTCTTTGACTTTGCCGTCGTACGGGCCCTGCTTCACTTCTACGATCTTCGTGTCTTCTTGAATCTCGAGCCCATGCCCGCCCGCAAGCAAGAGCACCATGTCGCCGGTTTCGAGTTGTAGGTCCGAAAATCGACTTTGGTCGTGCTCGTCGTAGAGCGTCAGTCGCGCACGGCCGGCGCCGACCAGGAGGAACTCTTGAATTTGTTCGGTCTCGATCGAGCGCGGCAAGTGATAGTGAGCCTTGATCGTCTCACCCTTCTGATAGAAGTTCATGCCGAGCTGGAGCGGGCCGCGCGGGTCCGTCAAGAAATTGTACTTTTGATCGCTCGTTGCATTGGCGCGAAGTACGAGCGCATACGCCTTTCCGGCGTGCTCGACGAGCTCGATTCCGTTAACGGTCATGAAGGTCCTTCCAAGATCGACTGGCGACGAAAGCTGGGACGCGGGTTTTTATCATCGCGGCGAAGCGCTTGCTAATGCGGCTCCAAGCGGCCGGCTCCAACGAGAAGGCCGTTCCGCGCGATATTCGCAGGGGTCCCGTTCCAGTCGCCGTGGAAACGGCGGGCGGGATCTGCGGGACGGCATCGCCGGGTCGTTTGCCAGGGCGCGCATTGTGCGACCAAAGAACTTGTGATCTCGGCCAACGGCTGCGTCCACCAATGATTTGGATGGGCTCGGTGTCGTCAATCAATGATTTGCGGTCGGATCCGGAACGCATCTCGAGCGCAGAGCGATGCGAACTCGCGCTGCTGGAAAGTCTGCGCTCGATCACCGTCCCTGCCAACGCAAAGGCCGTAGTTTGGGAAGCGCTCGGCGTGCATGTCGTTGGCGCGGGGTTGAGCGCTGCGTCGAGCCAGAATCCGTGGACCGCGTCTTTCTTTCGCGCAGCATTGAAAGCACTTGCCGGTTCGAAGGCGATGGTCGTCGTTGCGCCGGTCGTGATCGCCGCGCTCGGCGCGGGCGCGGCCCAGTACCAGCCGAGCCAGCATCAAACCCTCGCGCCCGAAACCGAAACGCGCGCTGCGTCCGCGTCCCGCGCGCCCGCGAGCGCGCCGATCACTCCCTCAGCAGAGGCACGCTTCGACGTCGAAGCCGCGATGCCAACCGTGCCAGAAGCGTCGAACCGTGCCGCGATTTCCAGCCGAGATCCTTTGCGCGAAGAAAGCACCTTGCTCGAGCGCGCCCGCGCCGAACTGCGCGGCGGCCATCCACGCTCCGCACAAGCGACGCTACTGCGTCTCGAGCATCAATTTCCCAAAGGCGGGCTAACGCAAGAGCGCGAAGTGCTGCTGATCGAGGCGCTCGCGGCGCGCGGCAACGCGAGGGCCGCCGCGCGGGACGCGCAGAGTTTCATCGCGACCCACCCAGAAAGCCCGCACGCGGTACCACTGCGCCGCTTCATCGAACACGGCGAAACGCACTCCAATTAGCGCATCGTCGCGCGCGCCGCGCGGCTCGACATGGGTCGCGCTCAGAGGCGCTTGCCGTCGTATTTCTTGAGCTCGAACGCGTCGATGTCGACGTCAGCGAGACAGCGCGCGTTGATCATGTGCATCTTCTCACCGTCGGGACCGGTGCCCGAGCCGAACGAGCGAATGCCGCAGGTCGCACAAAACCAGTGGTGAATGTTGTGCTTGTTGAATTGGTAGTCGGTCAGCGCGTCTTCGCCACTCAGGAGCTTGAACTGGTCGGCCTTCACGAACGTCATGCGATAGCCCGCGCGCGAGCAGATCGAACAGTTGCACTCGCCGAGACTCTCGAGCGCCATCGTGACTTCGTAACGCACTTTTCCGCAATGACACGAGCCGGTGTAAGTCTTTGTTTCAGCCATGCCTTCGCCTTAACTCTGCGCCGCGCCGGCGTATCGTGGAAACGCTTCGCGGCACGGTTGGCGCGAAAATTAGGCTGGGCGCGAGCGCCGGGCAGTGCGCGTCGGCTTGCTCCGCGAAAGCTCCGCTCCGATCAAATCCGCGACCGCGCGGATGCGCGGGATCGCGAGCGCACTCTTGGTCGACACCAAATACAAACCGCTCGGCACGGGCCCGAAGTCGCGCACGGCGAGCGGCACGAGCCCGCTCTCGCGCGCGAAACGATGTGCAAAATGGCCGAGGAAAATCGCGCCGAGGCCCGCTTCCGCCGCGCGCAGCTGGACCAAAAAGTCGTCCGAGGCGAACGCGGGCCGAAAATTCGGGATCATGCGCGCGAGCGTGGGGTTTGGCTGCAGCGCGTCGAGCGGCGGCGCCCACGCAATCCAATCGATCTCGGCGAGCCGCGGCGCTGCCTTGAAGCGCGCGGCGTACTCGCGCGACGCGAACGGCACCGCCTCGAGCTCGAGCCCGACGATCGTCGTGAGCTCACGCTGCGTCGGCTTTTCGATGCGCAGCGCGAGATCGGCGTCGCGCCGGGTGAGATCCAGATAGCGCACGGTCGATACCACTTCGAGCCGAACCTCGGGCAAGCGCTGGCGCAGAAAGGCCGCGAATGGCGCGCAGAAATCGAACGCGAGCCCCGGCGGCGCGGTGATGCGCACCACGCCTTCGAGGGCTGTCTCGCTCTTCTCGGCAGCGCATTCGAACTCGGTCGCCCACTCCGACATGCGTCGCGCGGGCTCGAGTAGCCGCTCGCCGAACGCAGTGAGCGACGCGCCGTCCACGCTGCGCACGAACAACGACTCGCCGAGCTCGGCTTCGAGCTCCCCGACGCGCCGGCTCACGGTCGGCTGCGCCAGTTTCAGGCGCTTCGCCGCCGAGCTCAGGCTGCCGCACTCCGCCACAGCCAAGAACAATCGAGCGTCCTCCCAGGACTTTCTCGGACGATCCAGCCGCGAGCGTCGAAAGCTTGAATGAGCTCGAAGCGCTCGCCACACGCCACCCGAAGCTCGACGTTCGGCTCGGACACCAATCGCTGTGAACGTCAGCGACGCGAATGCGAATGATTGAGTGCGCTGAGCGAAGAGTCGAAACGCGACGCCGAAGGCTGGGACGGCCTTCGGCGCGACGCGTGACCATCAATAAAAATAAAAAATTAGCTGAGTGCTTTGAGTGCGTCGAGCAATTCGCTGGCGTGTCCGTCGGGGTTTACGTTCGGGAAAACTTTGACGACTTTGCCGTCTTTATCGATCACGAAGGTGACGCGCTTGGCGTGTCCGCCGTTGAGCGGAACACCGAACGCTTCAGCGACGGTGTGCGACGTGTCGACGAGCAGCGGAAAGGGCAGCGAGTATTTGTCGGCAAATGCCTTGTGCGAATCTTGGGTGTCGGTCGAAACGCCGAGCACGACCGCGCGCTCTTTCAGCTCTTTGTATTGATCGCGGATGCCTTTGGCTTCGATCGTGCAACCAGTGGTGTCATCCTTCGGGTAGAAGTAGACGATCAGCGGCTTGCCTTTGAGCTCGCGCAACTTGATGGTTTTGCCGCCTTGTTCGACGGCGGACACGTCCGGCACTTGGCTGCCGACGGCGAGCAGCGTGGAAGCGGCTTCGGTGGCAGGCGCCGCGGCGGCCGAAGGCGCGGCCATCACCGTGGTCGCTGCCGGCGCGGGATTCGCGCTCGCGGACGACGGGCTCGACGCAGCAGCCTCAGGGTGGCTGCAAGCGAAGAGCAACGGAAGCACGGTGAGCGAGAGCAAATTCATACGCATGGTGAACTCCTCGGCGGTTCGGTCGTGCCCGAAACTAGCACACACACCGAGCCGAAGACGTAGTCGGAAGAGCTGCGTTCGCTGGGCTTTTTCGCCACGAAAAGCGATTCGCGGCGCAACCGGCGGTGTTTTGGTGCGTAGCGCACGACCAAGTTACGGGCGAATGAGCGCTGTATGAGCTCGAATCAGTTGACTCGATCGACTGCGCGCGCTTCGTCGCCTCGTGCTTCGGTGCTCGCGTGATAGCCGAGCAAACCGCGCTTGCGAATGACCTCGGCGATCTCGGGCGGGACCATCTCTTGCCAGCTCGGATCGCCGGATTTGAGGCGTTTCAGCGCGTCCCGCGAGAAAATGTGGAGCAGCGAACGATCGAAATTTTCGAGCTGCACGATGCAGTTGCGGTCGACCAAGTGCCCGAACAATTTTCGTAGGTCGGGCGCGACGTTCAAATTCTCGATCGTGATCAGGTTTTGAGTGCCGGGCTCGAGCAGCGGATAGACGTAAATCTTGAGATCGTTTTTGAAGAGCCGGCCAAAGGATTCGAGGATGCCGCCCTCGAGGTGCGCGTAGTATTTTTCGTCGAACAGCTCGAGCAAGCTGCCAGCGCCCATGGTGATGCCGATGCGCTGCGAGGTGTAGCGGCGCAGATAAGCCGCGAGCCGGTAGTACTCGAAATAGTCGCTGATCAGCACCGTTTTGCCGGTCGCGGCCAGCATGTCCGCGCGCGCCAGGAAATCGCGATAGTCGATTTCGCCGCTCGCCATCAGGTTCCGCATCGTGATCTCGAGCAGCTGCAAGACTTCGCCTTCGCCTTCGGGCAGCGATTTCGCGAACGCGTCGTGCGCGCTGTTCAGCATGTCGATATTGACGCGCGTGACCGGACGAAAACTACCGCGCTCGACCAACACGGGATGGCGATGCAAGACCTCGGAGGGCTGCAAGACTTCGCCGTGCGCGCCGAACATGGCAGCCCCAGACAAACCGAGCTGCACGAGCTTGAGGCTCATCACGCGATTGTCCACGTGCCGAAACTCGATGCCCGCAAATTCGATCATGTCGATTTCGATGCGATCGGTCGTGAGGTTGTGGAGCAGCGACTCGACCAGGCGATCCGGATCGTGGTGCATGAAGAACGCGCCATAGAGCAGGTTCACGCCGACGATGCCGAGCGCTTCTTGTTGCAGCGCGTTTTCGTTGTCCAGCATGCGCACGTGAATGATGATTTGGCTGTCTTGGTCGCGCGGGTGAGCCTGAAATTTGACGCCGATCCAACCGTGGCATTCGTTCGTGCCTTTGAAATTGCGCGCAGAGACGGTGTCCGAAAAAGCAAAAAACGCCGTGGTGTCCCCGCGCGCTTCGCGCAGCCGCTCGAGGTTCAACGCGTGTTCGTGATCGAGCATGGCTTGCAAGCGTTTGCGCGCGACGTAGCGCTCGGTGTGCCCGTAGATCGCATCACTCACCGCCATGTCGTACGCGGAGATGCTCTTGGCGATGGTGCCGGCCGCGCCGCCCACGCGAAAGAACCAGCGCACGACCTCTTGGCCCGCGCCGATCTCGGCGAAGGTGCCGTAGCGCCGCGGATCGAGATTGATCGCGAGCGCCTTGCGATGCGTGTCGAGGCCTTCCGTGACGACCGAGGGACGAGATAACATCGAAGCGATTCCGTCAGTGGAGTGAGATTGTTTCGACGCGGCGTCGAGCGCCCAGCGTCAGCGCGGAGTGTAGTTCCTGCGGCGAGCGCTGTCAGGCGCGAGCACCGAGCGCGTGCAAAAAAATGCACTTCTCCGAGCTGAAGTGACGAAACCGCGGCGTTTCGGATCCAGCCGCACGGCACCCGCGAGCGGCGCCGCATTCTTCCGCTACGCTCACGTGATGTACGCGGAGCTCG
>DASYCL010000508.1:0-8760 GCA_036500245.1 Polyangiaceae bacterium
GTCGCGGCCACAGGCGACGGCATTTGGGTCATCCGGTGAATTTTGGGGGTCGCCTCGAAGCAGCCCGCGTGCGCCGGTCCTCGCCGGCGCGCGGCCGCGCGCTCTTGACTCGACGCGCAGTGCTCGCGGCACTCGCCGCCACGGCTTCGGCGCGCGCGCTCGGCAGAAGCCCTTTTTTCGGCGTTTTACGGCTGCGTTTGCCGCTCTACTTCGGCAGTCTCGATCCGCACACGCTCGACGATCCGTTGAGCGCATTGTTCGCGCCCGCAGTGTTCGATCCCTTGTACGCGCTCGACGCGAACGGCAAGCCGTATCCAACGCTCGCCAACGCGCTGCCCGAGCGCGTGGCAAACGGAGCGCGCGTCGCGCTCCGGCCGGAGCTCGTGACGGCGCTGCGTAAGCCGCTCACCGGAGCGGATCTGCTGTTCTCGTTCAAACGCGCGCAAAGCCTGGGCGGCGCCGCGGTGCTGAGCGCGTTCGGCACGCCGAAGGCCGACGGCAATGATGCGATCGTCGTCCCATTCGCGGAACCTGAAGCCTTGGCTCACGCGCTCGCGAGTCCACTGACCGCGCTCGTGCCGCGTGGCTTCTCAGCGCGTACCCCGGAAGGCACCGGCGCGTTCAGCGCCCTGTTCGGACATGACGGATTGCTTTTGCTGCGAAACGAACGCGCCGCGCGCGGCGCGGCGTTTCTCGACCGAATCGTCGTGGTGGCGGCAAGTGACCTGGGGGACGCCCTGCGCGCGTTCGAAGCGGGCGCGGTCGACGTGGGCTGGCTCGGTAACGGCCTATATCGACCGCGCGCCGGCGCGATCGCGCTAGAAGGCCCAATTTACGGCTGGTTCGTGCTGCGCACGGGGCTCGACGCGAAAACCTGGGGCGCGCCGGGCATCGCGCAACAACTGTGTTCGGCCCTGCCGAGCGATGCACTCGCGCGCTTCGGCGTACGCGCACTCCCGAAAACCGACGAAGCCGTGCGCTGGGGTGGCGGCCCGAGCCAGCTCTTGGTCAACGACGATTGTCCGCACGCCGTCGAACTCGCGCGCGCGCTCGAACCACTCTTGAGCTCGAGCGGCAACGAAGTGAGATCGACCCCAGTGTCGCGCTCGAACTTCACCGAGGCACGCCGCTCGCGCCACTTCTCGCTGATGCTCGACTTCGTGCGCGCGACCAACACTGACCCGGCACAATCAGCGCAAACGCTGCTCGCCGCGGCCGACCCCGCGCTCGCCAAACACCCGCCGCGCAATCTCGCGTCGCTGCGCGACGTCACGCGCACGCTTGCTCTCGGTGTGATCGGAGAGCTGCGCATCACTGGCGCACGCATGCCCGAATTCGAAGGACTCGACGCCTGGAACCTCGGCGCAGTCTGGTCGAACAGTGCGAAGACGTGACGCTGACACTCACTTCGGCAGCTTGGTCGGAACCGGAACTTTGCCGCCTTTTCGTAGGTATTCGATCACGACCTGTGTCAGTTTGTCGTCAGCTTTGACGCAAGCGAGACTCACGTCCCCGCTGACCGCACCTTTGCATTCCTTGCGCCGGGCCTGCACTGCCGTGTTGATCGTCTTGTCTTCGCGCAGCGCGGCCTGCACGTTGTCGTCCAAAAAGCGCCACTCCACTTTCGCCGACTTCGGCGCCGGCGGTTTGTCGAGTGTGACTTCTTCCTTCGCGAGGGTGACGCACGAGCCGTTCCAGCGCATCGCGGTGTAGCCGCCGCCCGCGCCGCTCACTTGCATCGCGTTCGGATCCGTCCCGCGCTCGCCGAGCAAAAGCACCTCCTCGTCGAACTCCAAGTAATCGTTGTCCGACGCGCCGCCTTCGGCGTTCCAGGCCTGCGTCTTGCGCGTGAGGTAGCCGTGCGAGAACGGCAAACCGTTGCCAAAGAGGTAGAGCGCAACCGACGGGTAACTGTCGTTACACATGCGCTTGGTAAATTTCTGATCCGGCACGCACAGCTTGCCGGATTTACTGCACTCGGTCGGGAGCGTCGCGGGCGTCGAATCAGCTTCGGCCTTCGGCGCATCAGCGGCAGTCGAAGTTTCCGCCGTCGCCGCCGGCTTCGGCGAATCTGCCGCATTTTCCGGCTCCGCCGCCTTCGGCGTCTGCGCGCCGCCACACGCTGTCAACGATAGAACCAACCCAATAAAAGCCCGACGCATGCGCGCGCTTTTATCACGCGCCACCCGAGCGAAGCGAGCGCAAACGCGCGCGACGTCGAAGCGCACTATTCGCCGCGCGCCCGTGCCACGCTCGTCGCGTCACCCGCACTCGCTGAAACCCCGTCGTCCTCCGACGCCATGCACTTCTCCGGATCCGGCGGGCACGCGAGTTTCGTCGCGTTCTCGGCCTTGCGATCGAAGAAATGCTCGTAGCGCGCGAGCCAATCATCACCGTCGAATAAGCCGACGTGGGTGTGCTCGGAATCGAACTCGAGACCGGCGGAGATCGCTTGAAATCCAGCCAATCTCAGCAGCAACGCGCCCTGAAATCCGTCGGGCAAGCTCTGCAAACGGCCGCGCGCGAGCGCGGGTCCGCCGCTCAATTCGACCAAGCGAATATCAGTCAGCCGACAGCGCCGCGCGATCGAGCCCGTGATCGAAAAATCGCGCAGCGGGAACGCGCTCGGCACCCACTTCGGCAGCGATCCGCGATTGGCGAGCACCGCGAGCGCGGGCGTCGCGTCGCGTAAGCGCGCGCGGAACATGCCGCCGAGCTCGAGGTTTTGTTCGGCGTGTCCGTGCAGCGAATCCAAGTGCACGTCCGCCCACCAATCTTTGACCGGCTCCGGCGCGTTCGGTAGCGATGCATGGCGAATCCTCACGTCCCCGGTCGCATGCGCAGTGCGCGCGTTCAAGTCCAGCCGGTCGAGGTCGAGCTTCGCATCGAGATCCGTTTCGAGCGCGGTCGCGCCGATGCGCGCCGCCGCGCGCTCCGCGCTCACCTCGGCAAGCGCTGACAATTTGCCGGATTTTCGCGCCACCCGAGCGACGACCGAGATCTCTGGCACATTCGCCGACCAGCCATTTTTCCCGCCAAGCCCGCTCTGAATTGTGGCGTGACGCAAGCTCAAATCGAGCTTGCCTCCACCGTCTTGCGCGAAGAGTCCCGCGTCGAATTTCGCTGCCAGCCCGAGATCGGCGTGCGTCGTGAAATCGCCCCAGCTCAATTGGGTTTGCCCGAGCTCGCCGTGCATGGCCAGGCTCGTCGCGCCGCGCGGCAAAAGCTCCGCGCTGCCCGCGAGCTCGACAGACTCCACGCGCGACCAGGCGCAATTCGCATTTTGCGTCGTGTCTCCGAGCGTGACTCCCGAGGATGAAAAATTCGCGGCGACCGTGCCGCTATGCGCGCCGAGGTTCAACGCGCGTAGCTCGAGCTCGAGCGCCGATTTCCCCGAGAGTCGCAGGTTCGCCGCGTCCACGCGCCAAGCTGCGGGCAAGAGCGCAAGCTTGCCGCTAAGTGCGCCCGAAGTATCGCTCGAGAGCGCGCCACGCACCTCCACGCGCGGCGTCTCGGCGGCTTTGACCGGCTCGGCGCCAAACCTGGCTTTCGGCGCGAACAGCGTGGCCGCGAAATCTAGCTGTTTTTTCTGCTTTCTTTGGTGGGCGAGCGTGCCGCGGATCTGCGCGCCACTCGTTAACCGCGCGCCGCGGCCCTCGGCAAAGAACGCCGGGATCGACGCGCTAAAATGCGTGAGCTCCGTGCCGTCCGCGTGCTGCTCGCTCAGTGCGCGCGCCGCGAGCGTTGGCGCATGCATCCGAAAATCCGGCGACACGCTCGAAAGCGACGAAACCAACGCCTCAGCGCGAAGTTCGCTGCTCTCGCCATCACGGCTGGCGAACACGTTCGCGTCGAGCCCCGCCACCTTGAACGTCCCTTTGCCGAGCGCGGCGCTCAGATCGCGTCCTTGCACCGTGGCGTGCAGCGCACCGGTCAGCGCCTTGGGATCCGCGCGCGACAACTCGACCGCAACCGCGCCGCGATAGTGAATTTGCTTCGAACCGAGAGCCGCATTCAAGCCCTCGGTGTCGAGCGCCGCGGCGCCGTCGAGTTTGGAATCGGCATAGCGCGCGTGGGCGTGCAGCGCGGCGCTGCCGCCCGCCAGTTCGAAGCCGCGCGGCGCGAGCCAATAGTTGAGCCAATGCGAGTCCGTGAGTGCCATCCGCGCGTCGTCGACGTGCACTTCTTTGAACCCGAAATCGCGCGCCACGTCGCGGTTCGCGCTGACGATTGCGCCGGAAAACTCCACAATTTTCGGCGCAAATCCGAGCGCTGCGGATTCCTGCAGCACAGCTTGCGAAACGCGCAACGTGACCGCGCTGTCGCTCGCGCCCGGCATCTGCACGCCGAGCTCGACGCGCTCCGCGTTGAGCTCGAACTCCGGCGTGCGTAGCTCGACTCCGCGCTGCACGATCTCGGCGTGGCTCTCTCGAGTGAGCACGCCGTGGCGCGTCTCGAGATCGACGTTCAGCGACCCGCCGGCAGACGAAACGCGCGGTTCGTTCGTGAACAATCCGACTACTCGAGGATCGAGCTCGGGCGCGGACAGCCGAATGTGCACCGAGATGTAGCGAAACACGGCCATGCCTACCGGCACTCGCACATCGAACGGATGCACCACGCAGTCGATCCGCCCCGCGAGCCCGCTGGCGACTCGATACGCGCCCGCCGTGAGTGAACCCGGCTCGAGCTCGAGCGACGCAGGACCGACCCACAAAGTGCGCGCCGGCTTGAGCTGAAACTGGCCGCGCGCGCGACCCTTGCCGCGAAAGCGAAATGCTTGCACCCACGCCTCCGAAACGCCGACATCGACGTCGTCGAGGTGCACGATCCATAGGTTGTATTTGTCGTCTGGGATCGGCGGCTCGCGCACGAACGCTTCGAACACCGCGGGCCCCGGAAACTCCGGAAACGGCGCAAAAGTGCCGATCGCGGGCTGATTTTTCGACCACGGATCGACGCGATGGCGCAGGTGAAACGCCACGCCGTCGCCACGCAGATGCGAAGCGTGAAAGCGATGGTGCACGAGCTCCGTCAAATGCAGGGTCAAAGAGGCGTGCGCGACGTCGATCGAAAACTGCAAATTGTGGTCTTGGAACGTGACGCGCACCCGGTTCGCGTGAACGTGACCCGGGACGATCGTCCACCCGCTCGCGACCGTGGCTTTGATCTGATTCGTGCTCGCGAATGCCAGCGGCAGCAAATTCAAATTCAAAAACAGGTTCGCAGCGATCAAATACAAAAGCTCGAGGCCGGCGAGTGTCCAAAGCGCGATCACGAGCACACGTTTACCCCAGCGTCGCGCCGCGCTCCGGCTATGGCTTCTGACACTCGAGACTTCGTGCACGGACCCTGCAATGCACGAGCCGGGCCGTGGCACGAGCCGCCGGGTGTGCTTCGGCGCGCTGCAATTTCCCGTTTTTTCCGCGGTTTTCGCAGGGGCAAATTGGCCCGCTGTGGCGTTCGAGCCGGGCGACGCGCGCCGCTCAGCGCTTCAGGCTGCGATACAGATCCGCGGTCTGATTCGCAATTGCGGACCAGCTGAAGGTGCTTTCGACGCGCGCGCGCCCTGCGGCGCCGAACGATCGCGCTCGCTCGGGCGACGCACAGAGCTCGTTCACGCGCACGGCGAACGCGCGCGCGAACGAGTCGCGATCTTTTGGCGCGCCGAGCGGCGTGCCGTCGGATTCGAAGTGCACCAAGTAGCCGGTTTGACCATCGACCACGACTTCAGGGATGCCGCCGACGGCCGAGGCGACCACCGGCGCGCCGCACGCCATGGCTTCCAAATTGACGATCCCGAACGGCTCGTAGATCGACGGACAGGCGAACACCGTCGCGTGACTCAAGACCTGAATCAACTCCGGACGCGGCATCATCTTGCCGATCCAGCGCACCGGACCGCGCGCGCGCTCGAGCGCGCTGACGAGCCCGCGCACTTCGGCGTCCATTTCTTTCGTGTCCGCCTCACCGGCGCAGAGCACGAGTTCGATCTCGGGCGCGAAGTACCGCGCGGCCTCGAGCAAATGCACGATGCCCTTTTGACGCGTCACGCGACCGACGAACACGACGTACGGCTTGTCCGGGTCGATGCCTTCACGCAGAAGCACATCTGTGCGCGGATCACGCTGAAATTGCGCGGGATCGATGCCGTTGTAGATGATGTGCACGCGCGCGGGATCGACCTTCGGGTAGGCGCGCAAGATGTCCGCGCGCATGCCGCCCGAGACCGCGATCACCGCATCCGCGGCTTCGATCGAGGTGCGCTCGCAGAAGCTCGACAGCGCATAGCCGCCGCCGAGTTGCTCGGCCTTCCATGGCCGGAGCGGCTCGAGGCTGTGCGACGTCATCACGTGCGGAATGCCGTACATCAGCTTCGCCAGGTGCCCGGCGAAATTCGCGTACCAAGTGTGCGTGTGCGCGACGTCCGCGCCGTGCACGGCTTTGGCCATCAATAAATCGACGGACAGCGTGCGCAAAGCCGCGAGCTCCGGCGCGTCCCCGCTTAATAACTCCCAAGGGTTATAGTTGCCAGCTACCTCCGGCGCCGAGCGCGGCGCGCCGAAGCAATGCACCGAAAGTTCGAGCCCGACCAAGCCCCCGAGCTCGCGCGCCAAGTACTCGACGTGAACGCCCGCGCCGCCGTACACCTCGGGTGGGTACTCACGGCTCAAAAGTGCTATTTTCAAGGCATTTCCAGGATTGAAAAGTCGTTCAAACGCGCACGACGTCGTCCTTGCCCAAAACGACGATGCCGTTGTCGCTGAGGGTGAAGCCGCGTGCGCGATCTTCCTCGAGGTTCACGCCGATGCGCGCGCCGGGCGGCACCTTCACGTTCTTGTCCAAGATCGCGCGGCGAATGATCGCGCCGCGGCCGATGTCGACGCCGTGCATCAGCACCGAATCCTCGACCATCGCGCGCGAGTGAATCGACACGCCGGGCGACAAGATCGAGCGGCGCACGGTTGCGCCCGAGACGATCACGCCGGCGGCGACCATCGAATCGATGGCGAGACCGCGGCGTTCGTCTTCGTCGAATACGAATTTCGCCGGCGGGAGCGCGCCGGAATGGGAATGAATCGGCCACTCTTGGTTATAGAGATTGAAGACCGGGTGCACGCTGATCAGATCCATCTGCGCCTCGTAATAGGCGTCGAGCGTGCCCACGTCGCGCCAATAGCCGGCGTCGCGCTCGTTCGCGCCCGGCACTTTGTTCGAGTTGAAGTCGTAGAGCGCGGCTTCACCTTGATCGACCAAGCCCGTGATGATGTTGCCGCCCATGTCGTGCGCGCTGTCTTGGTTTTCGGCGTCGGCGTGGACGGCGTCGACCAGGGCTTTGGTCGAAAACACGTAGTTGCCCATCGAAGCGAATACGTGCGCCGGATCGTCCGGCAAACCAACGGCGTTCGCCGGCTTCTCGCGGAAGCTCGCGATGCGGTTGTTCGCGCCCGGAATGATCACGCCGAAGCGCGATGATTCTTCCCTGGGCACGCGGATCGCCGCGACCGTGACGCTCGCTCCCGATTGAATGTGCGCGTCGATGATCTGCTCTGGATCCATGCGGTAGATGTGATCCGCGCCGAACACGCAAATGTAGTCCGGCTTTTCGTCTGCGATCAGGTTCAGGTTTTGGTAGATCGCGTCGGCAGAGCCCTCGAACCAGCGCGGACCGAGCCGCATCTGCGCCGGTACCGTCATCACGAAATTATTGAACAAGGACGACATGCGCCAGCTCTGCGCGATGTGCCGGTCGAGGCTGTGGCTCTTGTACTGCGTGAGCACCGCGATGCGCAGGTAGCGGCCGTTGACGAGGTTGCTCAGCGCGAAATCGATGATGCGGTAGTTCGCGCCGAAGGGCACGGCGGGCTTGGCGCGGTCGCGCGTGAGCGGCCAGAGCCGCTTTCCTTCACCACCAGCGAGAACTACTCCGAGCACGTGCGGGCGTTTGGCCATACGGCGAAAAAACTACCTGGAAGTCATAACGAACTGAAAGAGGTTTCTGGCCCGAGATTTTTGCGGCGCACAAAAAGGCGAAACCACCGCGACGGCCTGTCGCCACGGTGGTTTTTTTAGCGGTCAGCCAATCGTCGGCTCAGCGCTAGTCGCCCTGCTTGCGGGATTTTCGCTCAGGTCCCGCCGCTGCCAGCCGAGGCGCCGCCAGAACCAGCGGATGCGCCGCCCGTGCCGCCGCTCGCGCCACCCGAGCCGCCGCTGCTGCTGCCTGCGGGGCCGAGCGAGCTCGGTGTGCCCGCCGGCACGAACGCCAGTTCGTCGATGTAGATGTCGAACGTCGCCGGCGTCCCGGCGGGCATGCCCGTCACGTCCGAAGGACCGCTCGCGTTGAACACGATGTCGCGGACGCGATCCGGACCGAACGCGTGGCCCGTCTGGTAGTACGACGGCGCCTGCAGATCGCTCCAGTTGATGACGTACTTGGTCCAGTCTGCCGTGAGGGTGATCGTCGTGCGGTGACGCGCGTAGCAAGCCGGATCCGGCGTCATCAAGCTCGGCGAATCGTTGCAGAAGCCACCGTTCTCGGTCGGGATGTATTCGGGGTTACCGACCAAGACGAGCAGCTTGTCGGTGCCTTCGAACACGGTGCTCGTGCCCTTGGCGTAGAAGGTGATACCGCCGTACTTCGACGCGTCGAACGGGCAGCCGTTGGAGAGCTCCGCCGCGAGCGCTGCGCCCCAAGCCGTCAGGTTCGAGCCCGTAAAGTGCATCGATTTCAGGGTGCCATTCGCGCCTCCATCGACGGGC
>DASYCL010000509.1:0-5695 GCA_036500245.1 Polyangiaceae bacterium
TCGACCCCTCGTCCTCGGAGGCGATCATCATCGCCGATCAAACGACGCCCTATCGCCTGCTGATCGAAGTCTTGTACACGCTCGGCCAGAGCGAGTTCGGCAAGTATCACTTGATGGTGATGCAGGGGAAGAAGAAATAGCGGCGTTTCGCGGCCGCGTGCCGCAGAAACCCCTGCTTTCGCGCGCCTCTCTGCATCCGGGCCCTTGCGCCCCAGTCTGACCCCATGCTAGAGACCCCGAGTCTCTGGCGCACGGGTGCTGCCAAGAGTCACTCGGCGGGCTCCGGGGTTTCCCCGGACAAAGTCAGCCGAATGGCTCGGACCTGTCAGGTCCAATCAGCGGCCGTTTCTGCGAATGCTTCTGCGCGGTCGGGGCCCGACCTCGACCATCGCATCGAAGCGAGTGTCTCGTGACGCCCGAGCGTTTGGCGCCTGTGCGCGCCTCGGAAACCGATCGTGACAGAACTCGGGCTGATCGTCGGAATCGACGCTGTTGGGCTGGCGCTCGCGCTGCTGCTGTGGCGCGAGCTATCCCTGCGCGACGCTTCGGCGCCGGCGATTCGGCGGCTCGGTGGCGCGCTCGAGCGCGCAGCTCGTGTGTTTCTGTGGCACGAACTGCGGCTGATCGCGGCGGTCACCTGCGCGCTTGCTGCGCTCGCTGCCTTGGGTGGCAGCTTCGCCGGCGCTCAAGGCCCGATCGGCAATTTGGAGGCAGCATTCTGGCTGGCGTGCGGGATCGGCCTCGGCGCCATCGGTGCCACCGTTTCGGCATACGCGGCAACCATCTTGGCGATCCGTGGCAGCGTTCGGGCCGCGGGCGCGGCTGCCCGGAGTTTAGATGGCGCCCTCCGCATCGCGATGCGCGCGGCCGGCACCGCTGGTCTCTTTGGGGAAACGGTGAGCGTGCTCGGTTTGGGCGGACTCTTCGCTTCGCTTTTCGCGATCAAAGGCGGTTTCGCGCTCGCAGCCGAGCGCTCAGCGCCGCTCGCCACGCACGTCGCATTGCTCCTGCCAAGCTTCGCGCTGGGCGCCGCGGCCGCTGGACTCGTCCTTCAACGTGGAGGCGGCGCGTTCCACGCTGCGAGCGGAGTCGGCTCCGACCAAGCCGGCGAGCGCGACGCTGGCCTCGACCACGACGACGCGCGCAACCCCGCCGTCGTAGCCGAGCTGGTCGGCGATCATGTTGGAGCATCGGCCACTCGCGTCGTCGATGGCTTCGTGTCGTCGAGCGTCGCCAACAGCGCGGCGTTGATCATCGGCGCAGCGCTGTCTGCGGCGACGCCGAGCGGCGATCCTTTGCTCTTGCTCGCGCTACCGCTCGTGGTCCGCGCATTCGGCGTGATCGCGTCGGCGTTCGGCGTGTTCCTCGTGCGCACGGACGAAGTCTCGAACGTGTCTTTCGCGTTCCTCCGCGGCTATCTTTCGACCGCGACGATCGCACTGGTCGGCCTCGCTGGCGTCACGTTTTGGCTGCTCGGCGAACGCTTCGCGCCGGTCTTCGCCGCGGGAGCGCTCGGGATTTTGGCGGTGCTCGGCGCGGCGCACTTGCTCGCGCTTCGCCTCGGCCGGCGCAGCGGCTTCATTCGCGACGCGAACGAAGGCCTACGCATTGGCGGCGGAGCCGTGATCGCAGCGACGCTCGGTGCGGGCTTCGAGACCGCGCTCGCGCCGGTCGCGATTTTGGGCTTCGCCGGGCTCGTCACTGCGCGAATTGGCGCGTCGAGCAGCGCGCCCGGCGGAGTCGCGACGTGCCTGCTCGTGTTCGCACTGGCAGCGTTGTCCATCGCGCCTTTCGTACTTTCGATCGCGACGCTGGGTTCGATCGCCGATGGCGCGCGTGGCATCGCGAGCATGACCGGCGCTGACAGCGAGCTCCGGCGTCGCTCCACTCGGCTCGACGACGCGAGCTTCCTCGGTTCCGCCATCGCGCGCCAATACGCGATTTTTTCCGGTGGACTCGCTTCCCTGCTCCTGGCTTGGGCGATCGCGGGGCAAGCGCACGCGGCGAGCAGCGCTAGCCCTAGCGCCGGCGAGAGTTCGGTCTTGAGTTGGTGTGGGTTGCTCGGGGCGGCCGTGGTGCTCGGTTACTCAGGCTCGGTAGCGCGCGCAGCGGTGCGCGGTGCACGCGAGGTTTCGTCCGAAGTCGAGCGCCAGCTGCGCGGCTTTCCACGCGAGCACGGCATCGCCCAAGTGCCCGCCGACTACACGCCGAGCTACAAGACCTGTGTCGAGCTCACCACCGCGATTTCGCTCCAGCGCGCCGTCGCGCCGATCCTGGTCGGCCTCGGCGTACCACTCGCGCTCGGTTTGGCGCTGCGCGCCTTGTATAAGAATCTCGCGCCGGCACTCGTCACGCTCGGCCTGACGTGGTTCGTGCTGATTGCCGCATTGACTGGGCTCACCGCCGCACTCTGTCTAGACGCCGCACGCGCGACACTCGGCAGCGTGCGCCGCGCCAACCGCGTCCGCGAAGGCGCGCTCAATGCCTTTTCCACATCGATCACCGCCGACGCGCTGTCCGACATTTTCGGCAACGCGGCGACTCCAGCGCTGTCGCTACTCGTCAAAGCAACTGCCGCGACCGCGCTCGTCATTGCTCCCCTCTTGTCTTGATTTTGCGAGCTCACCAAACGAGCTCTTCTTGAGAACTGCCTAGCCATGAACGATTTGCACTCAACTTCTTCCAGTTCGAAGCGAGGAATCCGTGTCGTCGCTGTCTGATGCGCTCTCGACACTGTCCGATCGCGGCCTCCGCCGTCTGCTCGGCGCGCGCACCTTCCTGCGCGGACTCGACTATGAAAAGCGCAAAGTCGTCGAAGACGTCAGCGTCAACGAAGCGAGCGCGCAAGGCCGGGTCAAGGGCTCCGATCCCGATCCGTACGAGGTTTCGATTCGACTCGGCGGTGAAGGCATCACTTCGAGCTGCACTTGTCCCGCGTTCCAAAAAACTAATCAACACTGCAAGCACGTAGCCGCGCTCCTGATCACCGTTCGAAATAAGGCGCGCGCGCAGCTGCCGCGGCGCGAAGCGCCGCCCCAACCCCAAGCTCACGCTCCGGCTCCGCCGCAAGCAAACGGCGCGGACAAGGGCGGCCGAAGGCGCGATCGCCGTCGCAGGCAGCAGCAACCGCCGCAAATGCCAGCCCCGACGGGCCACTACACGCCGCACGTTTCGCCGAGCAGTGACATGAGCGCGCGCCCAACCGGCATCGGCGCTTGGCTCGCACCGGACGGCGCGCAGCGCACGTTGCACCTCGAATTCCGCGTGCATGTGCGCCAGGGCGGCCTCACCGTCACCGTGCTCGACATCGACAATCGCACGCCGCTGCTGCCGAGCGTGGCGCTGAACTGGCAAAGCGTGGTGCCGACGCTCGATCGCAACGCGCTGCGCGTGCTCACCCGCTTCGAGAGCGGCAATCCGCGCCACCCCGCGGTCGACATTCGCGGCGAAGACGCGTCCGAGCTCTTGCCGCTGCTCCGAGATCGGCGCGTGCTCCTCGAGCCCGCGTTGATGCAACTACGCTTCGCGGAGGAACCACTGCGTCCGCGCTTTGACCTGGAGATGGTCGGCGCCGATACCATCGTCGCCAAAGTCACGTTCGAACGGCCGAACGACGGCCGTCGTTTTCAGCTCACCACGGGCGGCTGGTTCGAAGGCGCGCCCGGCTATCACATCGACACCACCGAAGGCATCGCGCGCCCACTCGATCATCGCGTCTCGCCCGCCGCGCTCCGCCGTCTGCTACGCAGCCCGACGATCGCAGAGCCGGCGTCGGAACTGATCGGCATGATCACCTACGGCTTGCCCAAGGTCGCGCTGGAAATCGCCGCGGAATTGCCCGAATTGTCGCAAGTCGCCGACGTGATCGATCTCGAACCGACGCTCCGCATGCGCGCCGGCGGCTCGCTCACCGAAGCTGAAGTGTCGCTGCGCGCGGCCTACGCCGATCTCGAAGTCGAAGTACGCGCGGACGGCATCTCGCCGCCGGTCATGATCTTGCCTCCGGTCGAAGGGCAAAAGCGCGCCAAATGCATTCGCTGCGATATCGCCGCGCAGCAACGCGCAGTGCAGTTGCTTTTGGATTTGGGACTTCAGGCCGACGAAAGCGGCGAACGCTTCGTCGCGCACGGCGAAAGAGCGATTCAGTTTTGGTCCGAAGGCGTCGGCGCATTGCCGGAAGACTGGGACCTGTACGTGCCCGAGCACCTGGTCGGCACGCACGTGCGCAGCAAGCCGGTGTTGATGCACGCGCGCGTGTCGAGCGGCGTCGATTGGCTCAACGTCAAGATCAACTACGAGAGCGAAGGTATCGGCGTCGAACGCGAAGAGCTCGAACGGTGTCTGCGCGAGGGCCGCAAATTCGTGCGTCTTTCGGACAACTCGTTTGCGCCGTTCGACGGCGACAAAATCCAAGCCATGATCGATCGCGAGATCGAGCTCATCACCGCGGCCGGCAAAACGGGCAAAATTCCGCTTTCTCAGGCCGGCCGAGTCCAGGAACTGATCAACCAAGCCACGAGCTCGACCGTCGCGGCGAACGCGAAGCAACTATTCCAAAAGCTCGCGTCGATCGACGAAATCAAAGCCGCGAAGAAGCCGAAGGGCCTCAAAGCGACGCTCCGACCGTATCAAGAGCAAGGCCTTTCCTGGTTGCAGTTCGTGCACGAGCTCGGCTCGGGCGGCGTGCTCGCCGACGACATGGGTCTCGGCAAGACAGTTCAGACCATCGCGCTCTTGCTCGCATTGAAACAAGAGAAAAAAGCCAAGGCGCTCAAAGCCTTGATCGTCGCGCCGACCAGCGTGGTCACGAACTGGGTGCGCGAAATCGAGCGCTTCGGCCCCTCACTCACGACCGCACTGTGGCACGGCGCGGGCCGGCGCGAGCAAATCGCCGAGCTCGAAAGCGCGAACGTGATCATCACGAGTTATGCCCTACTCCGTCGCGACATCGATTTGCTGAAGAAGCTACCGCTCGATTACGCGATCTTGGACGAAGCGCAGAACATCAAGAATCCGCTCAGCGCGACCGCCGCCGCAGCCAAGGAGCTCGATGCCGAACGCCGCCTCGCGCTGACCGGCACGCCGATCGAAAACCGACTCAGCGAAATCTGGTCGATCTTCGAGTTCGTGAGCCCGGGCTTGCTCGGGCCGCTGCAAAAATTCGAAGAAAAATTCGCGCGTCCGATCGACAACGGCGATGCGAAGCAAGCCGCGCGGCTCCGCGCCGTGATTCACCCGTTCATCTTGCGCCGCACGAAGCTCGAGGTGGCCAAGGACTTGCCGCCGAAGATCGAAGTCGACAAGATCATCGATCTCGCGCCCGATCAAAAGGCGATTTACCTCCAGGTTTTGCGCGAAGTGCGCGCGCAAGTCTTGGGCGAAGTCGAGCGCCTCGGTGTGGCGAAGAGCCAGCTCCACATTTTGGCCGGCCTCACCAAACTGCGGCAGGCTGCCTGCGATCCGCGCTTGCTCGGGCTACCGCGCGAATTCAGCCACGACGACAGTGGCAAACTCGCGGCTCTACGCGAGCTGATCGACGAAGCGGAATCTGGTGGACACAAAGTGCTCGTCTTCAGCCAATTCGTCACGATGCTGAAGCTCGTGCGTGACGCGCTCGACGAAGACAAGATTCGCTACGAGTACCTCGACGGCAGCACGATCGATCGCCAAGAGCGAATCGAGCGCTTCCAAGCGG
>DASYCL010000510.1:0-9951 GCA_036500245.1 Polyangiaceae bacterium
TGCCTGGCGGTGGCGCGACTTGGCCCAAATTCGCGCCTTTTACCCAGGAAAACGGCAATTTGATGTTCCTCACGTTCCACAGCCATCTCGACTACGGCTTCTTTACTGCGACGGGCGCCTTCGGCACGCAGGATCAAACGCCGTTTCAGTCGGTGCAGCTGTGGTTTGCGGCGATCGATCTGAGCAACGTCGGTTCGGGCGACCCATCGGCGGCCCCGATTTACCTCACGCTGCAAGATCCGACGCGCGCGAATCATCTCGGATTTTGGAGCGAGAAGATCGGCTGCACCGATTCGGCGACGGATCTGTGCGGTTCCTACGCGACGTGCCAAGGTAACGTCTGCGTGCCGACGACCGACGTTCCGAAGTGAAGTGGGCGAGCGGTGAGCGGCGCGCACCGTCGAGGGCGCGCCGCGCGACGGGACTCGTGCTCAGCGCGCGAGCGTCGCCAGCGCGTGCGGCTTTGCTTCGAGTCGCGCGCCGTCTGAGAAGGTGATCGTGGCCGGCGTTTCTTCGGCGTTGTAGGCGACGTAAGTTCGCTGGCCGGAGCGCTGAAATGCGGCGAAAAGCGGCGTGTTCGCAGTCAGGCTCGGATCGACGTGACCGAGCTGCTTGAGGTTCTCGATGAAGTGATAGGTGTAGGCGAGCGAATTGCCGTCGTCGGGCGCGAAGTAGTGTTCGTTTTCGAACCACGCGGATGCGCGCTCGGGGTGACTGAGCGCGACGAACATCCAGAACATGTCCCGCCAGATCACCGGTGGCCCGCCGCGTTCGCTGTTCACGTAGCTCCAGACGCGGTCGATCGTGCCTGGGTATTTGCCGAGCCACAGCGAGCCGGTGAGCATCGGTGTGAGCTGAATACCGTGAATCGATTCGACTAGCGGACTAAACCAAGTGTTGTACGCGGCGCCACTGCCCCAGACGATGCCAATGGCCGGACGCGCGAACGCTTTCGGATACACGGCGCGATCGACATCGTACCAGTACTGGGCGATGGCTTCGGTCAGGTTCGCGTACAAAAACAAGCCTAAATCACGCACTTCTGCGTGATGCATCACGGTGCCCCAGAGTGCGACCGCGGCCGCGAAATTCATGTCCTCGGAGGACGATTCTTCGTTGTTGCCGGTTTCGAAGAAGGTCGTGCCGCTGGCCCATGAGTGACCAGCATAGGCATCGAAGTAGCGGAGATAGGGGAAGCTTTTGTCTTCGCGCTGCCAATTGTCGGCATCTTTAATCAACGCTTCGATGCAGGTCGACCAGTGCTTGGCCCATTCGGGGTGGTATTGCGCGATCGTCGCCGCGGCGAACACGTAGTAGCCGTAGTGGAAGTGATGATCGTTGAGCTGCGCGCCCGATTGATACATCGCGGGCACGCCGATCAGGGTGCGCCAAGTTTCGTTGCGGTAGTAGTAGCGCGGAGCTCGTCCGTCGAACCAATCTTCGAGTTCGTGCTCGAGCCCGGCGAGCAAGTGATCGCGCATGTCGGTTTCGCCGATTTGGTCCGCGATGCGCACGAGGCCCGCAATTTTGCCGAAAGATTTGCCCTCCCAATACGAATCTCGCGTGCCTTCGAGGCCGGGCTTGAACAAGTCGTCGTGGACGACCAATTTCAAGAAGCTTTTCAGTCGCGCCGGGTCCGCGCCGCCGCGATCGGGCAATGACGGCAAGAGTCCGCCGATCGGCAGACTGGTCTCGAAATGGCTGCCTTCGAGCAGTTTCATCTCACCGCGTGGTGAGACGTAGGAAAAGGGGGCGAAGTTCGAGTGCGTGTGACGCCATTGGTGGCGATAGAGCGCGAGCAACGCGCCGGGAGCGTCCGTCGACGGTGTCGCGGGATCCGGCGCTGGTTTGCGATCGAGCGTGAGCTCGAAGTGAGTGACGACTTCGGCGCGGTCTTGCGCGTAGCGGTAGCTCACTCGTGAGTCGGTCACGAACGCGTAGGCGTGCGCGCGAAACAGCGCGAGCGCGGCATCGCTTCGCTCAGGGAGAAGCCCGACCGAAAAGTAGTCGTGCCCTTCGAGATCCGCGCTCAGCCCGCCGTCTTTTTCCTGCCAGTGCGCGCCGGGCGGCGCAAATACGGCGTAGTGATGGCCGTTCACGCTGAGCGCCGCGATCGCACCGTCGTTCTTCCAAACTTCGATCGTTTGGCCTTGCGGCTTGACGAACGCAGCGCCACGTACGTGCGTGGCATAGACGAACGGCAAACCGTGACCCATGGTGAGATCGAGCGCGTGCGCTTGATCTTGCCAGCGCGCAGTCACGGTCCAATCGCCGTAGTGGACGACGCGTGTGTCGGGCGCGCGTAGGTCCGCGACGCCGACGAGCAGCTCGGCGAGGTGCGGATAGAAGTAGCCGCGAGCGTCGATTTTGGGTTCGCTCGGGTAGCTGAGCCAGAGTCCGCGCGCTTCGGCTTGCAGGCTGAGCGGGTGAGGGAACATCGGTTCGGAATATGGGTTGTGCTTGTCACCCGTTTGGTACGACCAAATCAGCGAAGACCACCAATCGTTGGTTTGAGGTGGCTCGGAGAAGCCGGGCACGACTTTCGGTAGCGCGGCATCCCCGTTCGCGTCGGCCGGGCCTTTTTCGCCGGCGGGCGGATTTTCGCGATAAAAGCCCGGTCCGAACGCGCGCACGGTGGACGGGGTGTCGAGCACGCTGCTCGCGCCGCACGCGGCAATCGCGCTCAGTGCCGTGAACAGTAGCGGCACACGCCGGACACGGCGCCACCCAAAAAACAATCGAGTCGAACGGATTGAATGGGTCATGCCAGTCTCGTTCAGAAAAATGCGGGGATGTTGCCGAAGCTCGGCCAACCGAGGCGTGCTTCGATGCGCGCACTGACGAGCGCTTTGTCGATGTTGTAGAAGTATTGATAGTCCGCGCCGACATCGATCAGGAATGAACTGCCGCGCAGGCCTTCGGAGAAAATTTTGCTCCAGAGCGCGGCACCAACTCGGAAATTTTCGAATTCGGTGAGCCCGCTCACGGCCAGATCGTGCCGTACGTCGACCACCATTTGCATCGAGGCGAGCGGACCGGGTAGTCCCGGGTTTGCTTCTTCGTCGATCAAACGGCGCGCGACGACGATCTCGCTGCGCCACTGCGCGTTCCGCTGATTTGGCGTTAAAATGCCGTTACTTTCCAAGCCCGAGCTGATGTACGAGCCGACCAAAGTCAGGTTGTAGTCGAGCCAACCTTTGAACGCGGTGCCGCCGCTGTAGGTCGCTTTGTGGAGCACGGAGCGGCCGAATTGTTCGTCGTCGAGCGCGCCGGCCAAGAACCAGTGCCAGCCGCGCGTGGACGTGCGCTCCGGCATGAAGGTGCCTTTTTGAATTTGTGGGATCAGGAGCGGGCGATAAATCGCGTAGTCGATGAACGCGGCGCGAATCACGCGGCTGCGTTCCGCTTCTGGTCCGCCACCGGGAGAACTCGGAATCCCGAAGTGCACATACGTGCCGCCGATCGTGAGTTTGTCTGGACCGATGAAGCGCGAGGCCGCCGCGTTCACTTGGGCGATCTTCACGTTTTCGAGCAAATCCGGATAGTCTTCGACCACGCCGGTGCGCTTTTGCAGCGCGTAGCCGGCGTCCAACATCAGGTCGAAGAGCGGATACAAATCGAACTCGCGTCGCGCGTGCAAGCCGGCTTCTTCGAGACTCACGTCGTTTTTCGCGAGCGGCTCTGCGCCGTCGGTGATTTGCGAATTCAGCAATTTTGCGCGGCGATACGTCACGTCGAGCACGCCGATGAGCCGCTGACGCAAGCGCAAGCGCGCTTGGGTGTCCCAGCGCTCGGACGCTCGAGCGATGCTTTTGATTTCGTTTTCGGACACGCGCGGTCCGCCCGCTTCTCGGCGATCGACCGCGGTTTGTAGCTCTTGAGTGAAGCGGCGCGTGTCCGTCGCTTCCCAAAAATCGGTCGTGTCGCGCGCGTAGCTGCCGACGAGCGACAGCGTCAATTGCGGCGCCCAGGTCGCGTTGCGATCGTAGGGATATGCCTTCCAATTGAGCGGAAAGAGCGGAACGCCGTCTTCTTGATAGAGCAGTGCGAGGTTTCGCTCGGACCATTCTCGCGCTGTCGCGTCCGTCGAGCCGACGTTGGTTCGACCGTGATAGGTTTCGAGCTTGTCGAGCGCGCGATAGTAGTGGTCTTCGGCTTGTTCGCTGAGCGGTGATGAGGCGCCGCGAAACCAGTGATAGTAGCGGCCGTACCAGAGCTCGTACGCGGGCTCGTTCGGGTTCGCGGCGATCGCAGCTTCGTATTCGCTTGCTGCCCGCGAATCCCCCAATTTGCTCATCAACTGCGCAACGACGCAGTGCGTGTGCGCCAGCAAACTCGGCGGTACTTTGCGCTCGCGCAGCTGTTTCAGGCGCAAATCCCGCTCAAATCGCATCTCTTCGACGGTGGAGCTGCGGAGCAATGAGCCGGCTTCGCCCAAGCAGAAAAAGCCCGGCGCTTGCGCGCCAGCGGCGGGTGCTTTTTCGCTCGGTTCTTCCGCAAACGCGCGCGCGCTCGTCGCGAGTGCGGCGAAGGTGAGCGCGAGAGTGAATCGGGATCGGATCTGCATCGCTGAAAAGTGCCAAGCTCGAGTCGAGCGTTCGAGCTGTCAGTTGGCCGGCAGCCAACGGATGTCGTCGAGATAGAGCGTTTGCGGGGTGCCGCCGCTCGCTTCGATGCTGAAGCCGAACGCGCCGACGACGTAGTTGTAGTTTGCGCCCGTCGGTAACGCGATGTCATAGCGCGTGAGCTCGGTCGTGAGCGTCGCGCTGAGCGTCGCTTTGATCTGGTCCGCGTAGGGCAGCGGCGCGCCGTCGGGATCGGTGGCGCTGAGCCCGCCGACGAGGAACTGCACGGCTTCACCGTCGCTGTCGGCCCCAGCGTAGAACGAGACGTGCGTCGCGTTCGGCGTCACCGGTTGCGGCTGATCTTGACCCCAATTGTCGGCGGGGCTTTGCCACTCGACGCCGCCCCAGCCAACGCCTTTTTCGGCGACCGGCACGGGCGTGTAGGTGTAGCGATAGCAAACGCCGTGCGCGCCAGCCGGGCGCGGCTTGCAACTATAGTCGACGACGATCGCTTTCGGGTCGACCCCGAGCACTGAAGCATCGCCTTCGTAGCCGCTCGGCACGAAGTAGTCGGAGACCGTGAACGGCGCGGCGACGGCCGCACTACTCGCATCTGGAACCGTACAACCCATCAGGGTGAGCGCGCCGAGTACGCCCAGGATGATTCCCCATTTCATTGAAAATTCCCTGATGAAATACGGCTTTTCCAGGATGCGAGCAGGTCTGCGTCGCATTGCACGCGGCTGTCCCCGAAGTAGCCGTTCGGGTACGGCGCGGCCCACATGCGCTGCACGCCCCAGTTCGCATCGATGTAGCTCACCGCGCGCACGACGTCCGAATTCTGGGATACGAAATCGAAGTACGGCGCGTACCATTCGTCGAAAATCTGCGAAGCGGGTTCGGGCGTGAGGTGGACGCCGTCCCGGCTGAAGGTTTGTTGGCACAGATCGTAACCTTGCGGCGTCGATTCTGCGACCAAGAATGGTTTTTGATGTTGGCGCGCGAAGTTCAACAGGTGCTTCACTGGGCTGAACTGGCAATCCGACTGCGTGAAGTAAGACGCGCCCACCCAATCGACGATGTCGTCACCGGGGTACCACGCTTCGATCGGATTTGAATCGAAGGTGCCGCCGCAGCTCGCCGCCGCATGCCATACGTATTCGACGTTTTGCGCCTGCGCCGAGATCCGCGTGCGCACGCGTTGAAACGCGAGCGTGTACGCCGCGGGATCATATTGATTCCACGGGCCGTCGAATTCATAGCCGACGCGAAGTAACACCGTGACGCCGAGTCCATTCAGGTAGGTCGCCAAATGATCGAGTGAGGCGTCGAAAGTGCCTTGATTGATGGCGTTCAGGGCACCCACCAAATAAAAGCCGAGCGTGACCGGCACTTCGGGGAATTCGCCGTGCAACTGCGACAGGTACATCGTGCCGCCGCCGTCGTCTTGGGCGGAGTCGAGCCCTTCGAGCCGTTGAATCGAGGTGTACGAAACGACGCCGCTCGGGGCCGCGACGTGGTTCGCGTAGTCTTCGATGCTGCTCAGATCTTGGCCGACGAAGAGCCGAGCTTTGCCCGCGTCGGACACGGAGCTTCCGAGTGGATGTCCGAGCGAGTCCGGTGCGCCTTGATCGAGCGAATGCGCGCTGCAGCCAAAAATGCACGCGGCAAGCGCGAGCCCAAACGACGAAAGGAAGCGAGACATCGGGCGCATCACTGGGGTGTGTAAAGTCCACTGCTAGCCTCGAGGAAGCGCGTGTTCGAGATGGCTTGTTTCCATTGACCGAGCACATAGGCGTTGGTTTGCACGCGCGTGTCGCCCCAGCCTTGGCCGGCCCACATCGGTTGAGCGTCCCAATCCGCGTTGATGTAGGAGAACAATTTGACGTTGTGGCTCGCGATGTACGAGAGCACTGGGGCGTACCAGCCGTTCCACGAGTTTGCGCCGAGCGAGGGTTCGAGTGCTGCTTTGGGTGCGGATTCGGCAATCATGAATGGCTTGCCGTGTGCCGCCGCGAAGCTCGCGAGCTCTTCGTGCGCGGCGTCCGCTGCTTGCGCGGACGGGCTATCCCAACCCGGAAAGTAGCTGACTCCGACCCAATCGACGTAACTGTCGCCCGGGTACCAAGGCTCGACCGTGGCTTCGTTGAAGCTGTGCGCGTAACCCCAAGCATGCCAAACGAATACGACGTTGCTCGCGCCGCGCTGCCGAAAATGATCGACGATGTGCTTGTACGCGGCTTGATAAGCGTTCGGCTCGTAGTTGGCCCAACTCGAATCGAACTCGTAGCCGATGCGGAGGAACACGGGGCGATGCGTGGCGATCAGATCGCTCGCCAGCGAGTCGATGTTGGCGTCGAGTGAGCCGCTCGGCACGTTGCTGAGCGAGTTCGTCAGCGTCAGCCCAAGCTGCACCACGAACGATTCTGATTTGTTGGTCCAGTGCCCGAGATCGTCCGAACCGGCGCCGAAGTCCGTGGCGAAGGCGACGCCGGCCAAATCCGTGAGGCTCGTGTACAGCATGACCCCTGCGGGAAACGGGCCGACTTGCGCTGCGTAATCCTCGATGCTGGTCGTGTCTTGGCCGATCACGAGCAGGGTTTTTCCGTCCGGCGGCGCGAACTTGTTTGCAGCGTTGAGCGGACCGACAACGACTTGCGTGCTGCCGGCGCCGCCGCCGTTGCCGGCCATGTTCGGCGCGCCGCCGCTTGCACTGCCCGCGCCGTTGGCGCTCGCCCCGCTACCCGACGCACCCGCGCCGCCGGTCGAGTTCATGCCGCCGTCGGCTATGCCGACGTTCGTGCCGCCGGCAGTTTGGCCCGCGGAATCGGCCTTCGACGAAGTCGTGGTTGCGCCGCCGCTCGACGGCGTATTCTGAGCAACGGTGGCATCGTCAAAGCCCGCGTTGCTCGAGCCACACGCGGCGGACGCGAGCGCCAGGGCGAGCCCGGCGCCCGCCCTGCGAAGCTTGGAATTTCTCGGCCAAAACTTCATATGATATCGATATCACATCCAAGCCAAGTCGTCTACGTAAAGCGAGAGCTCACTAGTGTCGGCGCCGAGATCGCTGTCGACGACGACCCAAGAAAACGCGCCACGCACCCCGCTCGAGTAGTCGGTGCCACTCAAGCTAATGGAAAATTGCGTCCACTCGCTACTGACCATCACGTTGTCGGAGCTGTCGGCCGAAGTGGGGAAGGCAAAAAAGCCGTCGGCGCATTGCGTCGCATCACTGGCATGCGCCGCGTCGCACATGCCGACTTGGAACTTCACCGCGACGGCGCGTGACGCACGCGCTGAAAACGTGACCGCACTTGCGTCCGGTGCAATCGCGCGGCCCGGCGAGGTGCCCCAATTGCCAGCCGGAAATTGGTAGAACACACCTTGCCAACCCATGCCGTCGCTGGCGGGCGTGATTTGAAACGTGTCGCAGTCACCGCCGGCGCTCGCGGACGCTCGATTGCCGCCGCAGGTGCCGTCCGAGTTCTGCGCGCTCGGCGCGGCGAGCACGGACGTCTGAGCGTCCCCCATGAAGCCGCTCTTCACGTAGTTACCCGGAGCATTGACGTAAAACGGTAGCGTGAGTGGAGTTTGATCCGACGTGGAGACGACCATGCCTGACCCTGCGCTCGAAACGTCGCCGGGCGACGAACTCGTGGTCGCCGCTTGGTCACTGCTGCAGCCGAGTGCGACGCAGACGACGCTGCTGATCGCGAAACAGGTGAAAACATGCTTCATACTGAGCTCCTTCTATTGGTAACGTTATCATTCTGCGGCCGCAGACAACTCTTCGTAGCTGAAGTAGTCGAAGTCAGCGGCGCGTTGCTTGCCTGAAAGATCTTGCGCGCACATGCCGGCGAAGGCGCCGGTGAAGCCGAGGCCGAGCGTCGTGTGCTCGTCCGAGAGCGTGGTCGCGTCTTGTGACGAGCCGAGCGGCTGAAAGTTCGCGCCATCGAGCGCATGGGCAAAGCGAAGCTCCGTACCGGCGAATTCTGCTCGCAACCACACGCGAGACGTCGAGACGGGCACGAGCGCGCTCGCTAGTTCGAGCGTGTCGTTGCGGCTGCGCAATAGGACTAGGCAGCGGCCGATGTCGTCGTCCCAAGTGAGGCAAGCGTAGTAGAAATTCTGATCGTCGTAGAGGCAGACGAGTCCGGCCGATTGCTGGAAATTTTCGGGCGAAAATTCGAGCATGGTCTCGATGCGGCAACGCAGCGATTGCACGCGCCGCGCGACCAAGCTTTGGCGCGACAGCGACTGCAGCGATTCGCGTCCGACGAGCCGCAAATGGCCCGGCCTCGCCGTGAGTGAAAGCCAAGCCGCGTTCGCTACGTCGCGCAGCGTTTGGTAGTGCGGGCCGAGCTCGGGCGCGTCGAAGTCGTCGCGCGTGGGCTCACGAACGAAGGGGTGTGGTTCGAGCGCGGGCGCCGGTACGCGCACCGCCGGTGCGGAGCTCGGACCGTTGCCGGTGTCGAGGCGTAACCAGCCGTCCGCGGTCCAGCGGACACGCTGAATCGCTGTCTCGCGACCGAGCACACAGCGCCGTTCAGGCCCGCTCGGGCGACCGCACAAATGCGCGATGAACCACTCACCTTGTGGCGTATCGACGAGCGACGCATGTCCGGCTTTCTGCAGCGCGAGCGAAGCGTCGTGACGTGCGGTCAAGAGCGGGCCGTCTGGATCGGCTTGATAGGGCCCTTCGATCCGCGACGCGCGCGCCAAGGTGACCGCATGATCGAAGCTCGTGCCGCCCTCGGCGATCATCAAATAGTAGGCCTCCGCGCGTCGATACAGGTGCGGTCCTTCGGTGCAGCCGAGGGCAGTGCCGTGAAAGACGAAGCGCGCGTCACCGACCAGCCGCGACTCGGCTTCGGAATATTCCTGCAGGGTGATGCCGGCGAATTGGTTGCGACCCGGGCGATGATCCCAGACCATGTTGCTGAGCCACTTCTTGCCGTCTCGATCGTGAAACAGGGAAGGATCGAAGCCGCTGCTATTGAGGTACGTCGGGTCGCTCCATGGACCTTCGATCCGCTCGGCCGTGACCAAGTAGTTGTGGCAATCGACGAATCCGCGGCCCCAGCCGCGCACGATCGTGTAAACGAGATAAAAGCGACCGTCGTGAAAGCTCAAACACGGCGCCCAAATACCACCCGAGCGCGGCACGCTGAGCAAATCCAATTGCGACCGGCGCGTGAGCGCGTGCCCGATCGGGCGCCAATGACAGAGATCCCGGCTGTGGTGCAAACGGACTCCGGGAAACCACTCGAAAGTGGATGTCGCCAAGTAGTAATCGCGGTCGACGCGCACGATCGAGGGGTCCGGATGGAAGCCCGGCAACACTGGGTTTTCGAGGAATCGCTGCATGTATGGTAACGATAACATA
>DASYCL010000511.1:0-2209 GCA_036500245.1 Polyangiaceae bacterium
ACGGACGCGAAGCGCACTGGGACATGATCCGACTCGCCTTGATGTCGGTGGCGAATACTGCGATTTTCCCTCTACAAGATTTACTCGGACTCGGCACCGAAGCGCGCATGAACGTGCCCGGCACAGCCTCGGGCAATTGGGAATTTCGCGCGCTCAGCACGGAATTTGCTCCTGCCGTGGCCGAACGCATGGGCAAATTGTGTGAGAGTTACGAACGAATCCCGGCAGATATTCGGCGGACCGAGTGACCCGTAGCCTGCATCGAAGCGCGTTTGCGACCGTCGCACCGTGGCTCCGGTGTGCGATGACACTCACGCTCATAGCAACCAGTGTGGTGCGGACGGCACACGCACAACCTGCGCCGTCGGATGCGGCGCCCGCGCCGAACCAGGCAAACCCAACCAATCCCGAAGCCGCTCCCGCACCCGACACTTGGGGCACGGGCGCACCCGAGCCGACTCCAGCCAAACCGGATGCGCCAAGCGAAGACTTGCCCGGCGACGGCAAAGCTTGTCCGTGCCCAGAAGGCGTGGTTGAAACGCACTCCGGGCCGGCCGCGCTGCGCGTGCGTTACACGCTCGAAGGCGTGGAAGTGCGCGGCAACACGCGCACCCGAGCGCGCGTGGTGCTGCGCTACGTGCCCTTCAAAATCGGAGACGTCTTCGACGTCGATGATCCGGAAGTCGAGCTTTCGCGCTACCGCTTGCTCGGCACGGGTTTCTTTCGCGACGTGCAATTCTCGCTGCGCAAAGGCTCGTCGCGCGGCTTCGTCGTGCTCGTGATCGACGTCGTCGAGCGCAACACGATCGTGCTCAACGACGTGCGCATGGGCATCTCCGCGGATGCCGACAGCCAAGGCAACGCGCGCCCGCTCACCGCCTACGCTGGGCTGGACGTCGCGGAAACGAATCTGCTCGGCACCGGCATCACGCTCGGCTCCGCAGTCGCCGTCGCACAGAACGAATACGCGCTCCGCGTTCGCTTCTTGGATCCGGCGTTCCTCGGCAGCTCGTGGATGACGAGCGGCACGCTGCTCTACAACGACGCCCGCGATTTCTTCGGCATCGCCGACGTCGAGAAGTTCGATCCCAACGGCACGAGCAGCTCGAGCTCCGCCGTCGTCAACTACAAACGCTTCGGCGGCTCGCTCGGCGTGGGCCGTGATTTGTCGATCGCCACGCAATTTTGGCTGAATTATCGGCTCGAATCGATCGACGCCGATTACCCGGTCGAAGCCTCGCAAATGCGCGGCTTCCGCACCGAGCCCATCGATTTCGCGGTCGTGCGCGGGCGCAGCGTGCTCTCCACGCTACGCGCCACGCTCGACTACGACACGCGCGATCAACCGTTCTTACCGACGCGCGGCTGGAAGGCGTCCTTCGCCGCCGAAGTCGGGCTCCTGCCCGCGGCTTCCGACTACGAATATCAACGCATCGACGTGGACGCTTCGCACTGGTGGCACCTGCCGTGGCACGATCACGTACTCCGGCTCGAGCTCTTCGCCGGCGCCATCTCGGGCAACGCGCCCTTCTTCGAGCAGTACTACATCGGTGACCTGAGCGACTTTTTGCCGTCGCGTGTGCTCGGCGTGAGCTTCGATCGCAGGCCCGCGCCGAATTTCTTGGGCACGGACATCGTCGAAGTGCGCTACGGAAAATACGCGTTCAAGTTTTCGGGCGAGTATCGCATCCCGCTGTTCCGCGGTCGCCGCTCGATCTACGGCATCGATCTGTTCGCCAGCGCCGGCATTTACGGCTTGGCCGGTGATCGGGACATCACGAGCCCGCCCGCCGGCTACAAGGGCTGGTCGCAAATTCCCGTCGATTTGACCGGAAATTTGGGGTTTCGCATGGACACGAGCGCGGGCGGCTTCGTGTTCGCGTTTTCGAACGCGCTCGGCTTCGTGCCCATCCGCGGCAAGGGGCCCGCCGGTGGTCAGTAGCGTTGCCGAGCGATCGTGGGGTAGGGGCGCGGGGACCGAAATACTCGTGCGCCTCTGCTTCGCGCTCGCGCTCGTGTGCGCGCTGATTGGCACGAGCAGAGTCGCGCGCGCAGACGACTCTTCCGAAGATGACGTCGTCACGCGTGAAGCGCGTTTCGACTTTGACGCCGACACGGGGCTTTTGTATTTGGATTTGCTCTTTCGCGACATCGTCGACGCGAATTTGCAGAGCAAACTGAGTCGTGGTCTGCCGACCACGATCGTGCT
>DASYCL010000512.1:0-5877 GCA_036500245.1 Polyangiaceae bacterium
ACTCTCGGCGCAGGATCTCGTCCTGGTCCGGGAATGCCTCGAGGTCGACTGCGACGAGCCGCGTCTCGCTCTGGCGCAAGATGCCGAGCCGCACGCGCTGCCCCGCGCCGCGCGTGGCGATGCGCAAACTCACGTCCTCCGGGCGCGCGACGTTTTCACCGTCCACACTCGAAATCACGTCGCCCGCGGCGAGGCCGGCGCGAGCCGCCGGTGAACCGTGCATGACGTCCCGCACGAGTACCCCGGGCTCATTTACCGCGCGTTTTCCCAGCTCGACGCCAAGCCAGCCGCGTTCGCGAGCGCTGCGCGGACGCGGTGCCGGCGCAGGATCTGAAGCTTCCGCGCCGGCCGGCGATGCAGCCGCGAGCTCCGCCGCAGTGTCCGTGTGTTCTGGGTTGCCTTGAGCGGCCGCCGTCGGCGCGTGCGACGCGAGCTGAACCGCTGGCGCTGGCTTCGCAGTTTGCGCCGCAGGCTGCCGCGCGCAGGCGCCGAGCACCCAGATCGCGCTCACTGCGACGGACAGGCGAACGCACTCATCAACGCGAAACCACACGCTGTCGTGGTACCATGCCGGCCCGGTGCGTGCAGCCCTCACCGCTTTTCGATCGTGTGCGGCGCTCTTTGCAAGCGCGACGATCGCGTGCGCGTGCGCGCCGCCGCCACAAGGTCCACTGCCGGGTGCCTCGGAAGTGTTGACCAAACCGCCGGATCCAACGCCCGCAGCGAAGCCGCTCGCCGCCGTTTGGCCCGAATACGCGACCGTGCGCGCTTGGCCGCCGCTGAACTCGACACCGTTCACTTCGCGCGGCCACCAGCCCGAGCAAGAGGTCGATGTGCGCGTGAGTCCGGAGAGCCGCGACAGCTACCTCGCGCTAGTCGCCGATTCGGTTTTTCCGGAAGGCGCGGCGCTCGCAGAGTTCTCACACGCGGGCTCCGGTCCTGGCTACGTGATGCGCAAAACGGGCGGCCGTTGGAGCTTCCTCGCGCTCGACGCGCGCGGCGCGGTGACCGCGAGCGGCGCGCTCGCGCTCTGTGCCGGTTGCCACGCGGACGCGCCCACCGACGCCGTTTTCGGCTTGCCGCGACTCGACGCGCCGCCAAACGCACACTGACCGCGCGGAATCTTTCGCCGGCGCGCGGCGTTCAGCTCACATCGGACCACGAAATCGGCGTGCATTTCGCCGAATCGGACGCAAAATGAGCAGAGACCCGAACGGAGCGTCCTCCGTCGGGCCTTCAGCCGAGAAACTGCAGGTCGAGTGAGCTCGCTCGCGCGAGCAACGGAAAAGCTAGAGAAGCGAAACTAAGGAAGCGGAAGCGAAGCTTAAGCAGAGCCGGGGAACGGCAAACTAAGAAGCAAAGCAACCTAAGCAACGTCGGGAGGCTGCACCCTCGCAACGTTGGACGGTCGCTAGAGCAGCTTTCATGCCAGCTTCTACTCGCGTGACAAAAGCATCGTCTTTCCAATTAGATAAGCGCGATTCCAGTGTTGCGACTCTGCTGTAGTGAGCGCTGAACCTGGCTTCGCTGTCATGGTGCGCCAGAGGCTCTGAAAAATTTTCAGAGGAAGAGAGCCACGCGCCGAACCGCGAGCCGGAATTTGGCTCAATTCGAAGCGCGCGCCGGCACCATTTCCCGCACACGCCTCAAAAACCCTGCTATGCACACGCCCCTTCGCACCCGTAGCTCAGCTGGATAGAGCATCGGACTACGAATCCGAGGGTCGGAAGTTCGAATCTTCCCGGGTGCGCAAAGGTCGAAAAGGCCCAACGTTCATTGGGTTTTTGACGGACGGGTGGAAGCTGGAACTGGATCGCGCAGGACGAGAACCGGGGCGCGTTCTACGGAGCGCTATCCTCGGCCACCGAACAGTCGGGTTGGTCGGGGCGTCGCGGCCAGAGGTAGTCGACCGCGTACCGCGGGTCATCAGGCCACGTTGGGGTCAAGCGAAGCACGCCACCGCGTGTGCCGACGTACAGCGTGCCGTCCGAAGCGCGAGCTAACGAACTTGGATACCAGATGACACTCGGTAGACGTGAGATCAGTGTCGTCGTGCCATCAAACTTTGTGTGCCAGATCGCTTCCCATGTAGTGACCAAGAAGCCATCGCTTAGCGGAATCCATGCGACCGGCTCCGAGTCGTAGCGCGCAATGACATGACTCGTGAAGTGATCGTGCTCGCGCCATATCTTTGCAACCTGTCCCTGGTTGATTCCCATGTGCGCGATACCCTGCAGGACGTAGACGGCGCTCCCGTCCGCGATTGCTTGGTTCACATTCTGTGGATCGATCTCGTCTTCCTTTGCGGGACCGATGTGAACAGACCGTGGTTCCCCACCCTGGCGTTCATACCATTCGACACCACCGCCAAATTCCCCATGGTCGAACATGACGAGCCATCCGGATTTTTCTTCGAACACATGAGTTACGTAGCCGGCATGGTCAGGCGACATGCGAGCAGCAAGCGCTCGAGGCAGCGGAGCCGCGGCGCGCTGCGCTGGCTTGATGATCAGTCGATCGTCGACCAGCGTCCCTTGGTACGACTCGCCGTAGGAGTAGCACCGGCTCAGCGGGAGCCGACCCGCCAAAGGTAGGGAGCGCCAACCGTCAGGCGCAGGGCGCGTTGGCGGCAAATCCGAAATAAGTCGCAGCGGCACATCCACGACGGTACCCGTCAGGCCAGACTCGGCTGGATTGAATCGAATGATATAGCGTCCCGCGCTCGGGAAATCATGGCACTCGAAGCTCAAAGCACCGAAGCCGGTCGAGCTGCCCGGCGCCTTCGCATCGTTGCAGGACGCAACGTTGATGCTCCCGTCAGGATTCAACAAGGTGAACGCGCTGCTCTTGTTGTACCTGCCAAGTCCGGTCGTCCCCGCACGCACGCTTACGTCCGGCAATTGCCCGATCGTCAGCACGTCGCGTTGAGCGTTCAGCCAAACGGCTGGAGCTTCGGCTGTTGGCGAAGGCACGCCGCCAGAGTAGGGCCCGGCCGGCTGATGAAATGAGCTGGCGCAGAGCCCACCCGGAGGCGTGGTGGCGCAGGCAACTGAACAGAGAGCGGCAGCGACAGGAAATCCCGACTTCACGTTGGAATAGACGCCATCGCGAAGCCTAAAGTTCCGCCCGAACAATCACTCGAAAATCCCTGGACGCCGCGATGGCATCTCGGCCGCTAGGTGCGCCCAGCGCACTTCTAAATTCATCCACCCGGGTGCGCAGAGGATGAAAAGCCGACGAACGTTGGTCTTTTTGTTCGGGGAGTGGAAACGATTCGCTTGCCTGCGCGGCTCTACGCGACGGATCGCGAGCTGCGTTCAGCCAGCGACACGAGCAGGCGCAAGGCGTCGAGCACGCGCTCTTCGCTGCCAAAGTGCTGCCATAGCTCCTTGTCGAGAAACACGGCTTGCTTGAAGTCACCGCGCAGCGCGGCGAGCTTGTTCGGGCGGAGCGCGCGCGAGAAATCCACTTCCGGCATTTCTGCGAGCGAATCCTCGGAGGGTTCAACCTGGGTCGTCTCGTCGTTGTTCATAGGTTTTTCTTTCGGAGCGACTGGCGCGTCGGGCGCTGATGATTCGAACCTTCTCTCCGCGCTCGAGGTGGACAACGAAGAGCAGGCGGGTGAGGCGTGAGAAGCCTAAGGCGATGAACCGGTCAGAAGCGGTCGGATCGTGGATCGCCAGAAAGTACGGGTCCAGAAAGACGGAGCTAGCTTCCTCGAAGGATACGCCATGCTTCTCGAGATTCGAGCGGGCCTTGTCCTCGTCCCACTCGAAATCCCCAAAGCCAACCGTAGCCATTTCCGTAGTTTACGCTGACTGCGCAGTGTGGGCGAGCGCTCCAACTGCCGTTCTAAATTCATCCACCCGCGTGCGCAGAAGCCAACGAGAGCCGGCGCGAGCCGGTTTTTGCGTTTTGGAGCGAACTGGCGAGCAATCGGATCCCGCAGCGGCCCCGCGATCCGCCTCACGGATGAATCTTCTCACCACGCTCGAGCATCGCGACTAGCTCGCGCACCTTGCGTTCGCGCGTCTCGGCTGTCTTCGGAGCCTGCACGCGATACAGCACCGCGTAGCGATTGCGCGCTTCGAGCTTCTCGAAAAACGCGGCCGCACGCGGCGACTTCTTCAGTGCCGCGGCGAGGTCGGGCGGCACCTTCGCGCTTTTCTGTGAGTCGTACGCGGCCTTCCAACTTCCGTTCTGCTTCGCGAGTTCGACTTGCGCAAGCCCCGGCGGCTTCATCTCGCCGGATTCGATCAACGCGAGCGCCTTGTCGCGATTGATTTTCGACCAAGTGCTGCGCGCGCCCCGCGGCGAGAATTTCCGCAACCAAGACTCGTCGTCGAGTGGCTTCAATTGGCCATCGATCCAACCCCAAGCAAGCGCAACCGACAGCGCCGCTTGGTAGCCGACGCACGGCTTCCCTGACGCTTTCTTCATCAGCCGAAGCCAAATTCCAGGCGACGAAGCGTGATGCCGCTGAAGCCAGCGCTCGAATTCCGGCGCGCTCTCGAAGGCCAGTGACGTTAACTCGCCCGCGTTGCTTCGTTTCACGCTCGGCTTTTTTGGAGCCACTTTCGCACTTGGCTTGGCTGTTGTTTTTTGAGGTTTCCTTGCGCGTCGCGGAACGGCCATGAAATCACCGAGGTTCGACCTTCGCCGCCAATCTAGCGTAAGGCGCGAGAGTGCGCTCTGATCCGGCGCATGCGCCTGCTTTTGCTGAATGGCTCCGTGCGCGGCTCGCATGGCAACACCGCGAGCCTGCTCGCGCGCGCCGCTGCGCGGCTCCCCACTGACTGGCAAAGCGATCCGATCGCCCTCGCGGAATACGGCGGCACGATCGACGCGCTCGCCGAACGTTTGCTCGGCGCAGACGCGTTTCTGATCGGCAGCGGCGTCTACTGGGGCTCCTGGGGCTCGCCGCTGCAACGGTTTCTCGAGTTGATCAGCGCGCACGAGCTCTCGCCGGTTTTTCTCGGCAAACCCGCGGGCGCGATCGTCAGTGCAGACTCGGTGGGCGGCCTCGACGTCGCGCAGCGGTTGCTCGGCGCGTTTTCATTGCTCGGCTGCTTCGTGCCACCGCTTTCGAGCTTGGTCATTTCGCGCGTCGGCCTCGAAGCCACACGCGCCGATGCCCGAGCCAACGAAGACGTCTGGCAACTCGAAGATCTCGGCGTGGTCGTACGAAATCTCGTGCTCGCACAAAGCGCGCGCTCCATAGCCTGGTCGACATGGCCGGTGCGCCAGCTCAATCGCGCCGAAGGCTCATTCACCGCGCCGGGCATGCTCGAGCAAGGTCTCGAAAAATTCTTGTGATGGCGAGTTCCGATGCGCGCTCAGCGATAGAGCGTGCTCGCGAAGTGCAGCGCCCAGCCAAGATAAGCCAGCACTGTGCCGAACACCATGCTCGGCGCGAGCCGTGATTTGCGTGGGCGGGCGCGCGCGCATCTTCACGCGCTCGAGCGTCGAACGCGACAACTCCGGATCCAGCTCGATCGGTTCGAGTTTGCGCAAGCGCGCGAGCAGCTCGTCCACGTTCGGCATCGGCGCACCTCGGATTTTGGCACGACATCGGCGAGAGCGCGCGAAGCAGATAACGTGACACGGATATCAGCGGGGCGCGCTTCGCCAGCGCGCCGAGTTCGACGCGCCTCCACGCCGCGCTCGCGCTCAGTGTGGCGACGCTTTTTACGACGCTCACCGCCATTTGCGCCGACTTCGCCGCAGTCGGGCACAACGGGACGGCTTATTGGGCGCATCACCCCGAGGAGTCATTGAGCTCGGTGATCTTGCAAAGCATCGCCGAGGCGCTAACTCCCGCAATTCTCGAGTTTACGGTGCTGTCTTCGAGCGCGTTGGTCGTCGCGCTCGGTTGCT
>DASYCL010000513.1:0-5280 GCA_036500245.1 Polyangiaceae bacterium
GTGCTCGCGCTCAGTGACGCCGAAAAGCGCGAGCTCATGAACGGAGACTCACGCGCGCGTGCGGTGCTCGCGCGCGCCGAAGCGCTCACTGCGGACGAGCTTTTCCGCTTACACGGGCGTCTCGAAAAACCTTCACCGCACGCGATTGGCGTCGGCGAACGAGTGCGCCTGCGGCCGAAGTCGCGCGCGGACATTTTCGACCTCGCGCTCGCCGGCAAGATCGCGACGGTTCGCGCGATCGAGCGAGATTTCGAGGATCGCGTGCACTTTTCGGTGACAGTCGACGACGATCCCGGCGCCGATTTCGGCGTGCAAGGCTTGCCCGGCCATCGTTTTTTCTTTCACGCGGACGAAGTCGAGCGGCTCGAAGAGCGAGGCGCGCCGTGAAGCGCGTGCTCGTCGCAGGCGTCGGCAATATTTTTTTGGGGGATGATGCCTTCGGCGTCGAAGTCGCGCAGCGGTTACGGCAAAAACCGACCCTAGCCGGCATCACCGTGCGCGACTTCGGCACGCGCGGCCTCGACCTCGCCTACACTCTCGCCGACGGTTTCGACGCATTCGTGCTCGTCGACACCATGGCACGCGGATACGCTCCCGGAACGCTGAGCGTGCTCGAACCCGATTTCGAGTCGAGCGAGCCCACAGCGGAGCTCCTCGGTCCGGCTCACGGCGTCGATCCTTGCCGCGTGCTCGCGCTGGTGCGAGCGCTGGGCGGTTCGCTGAAAATTGCGCGGCTCGTCAGCTGTGAACCGCTCGCATTCGGCTCGGAAGACGAACCCATGTTGGAGCTCAGCGTGCCGGTAAAAGAGGCAGTAGAGCAGGCGCTGCCGATCGTCGAAGCGATTGCGCTCGAGCTCAGCGGCGAAGCCACGACGAGGAGCGATGGCGACCATGCATGAACTGGCATTGACCCAGGATTTGGTGGGATTGATCGCCGAAAACTGCGCTGGCCGCCGCGTGACGCGCGTGGTGCTCGAGGTCGGCAAGCTCGCGGCGGTAGTGCCGGATGCGTTCCGGTTCTGCTTCGAACTCTGTGCGGAAGGAACGCCAGCCGAGGGCGCCGCGCTCGAAATCGTGGAGCTGCCCGGACGCGGCAAGTGCCGCGATTGCGAGCGCGAAAACCAACTCGACTCGGTCTTCGATCGCTGCGCCTGCGGCTCGCTCGCGCTCGAATTCCTGAGCGGCGAGCAGCTGCAATTACGAGAAGTGGAGGTCGTCTAATGTGCGGCACGTGTGGCTGTTCGGATGAGTCGAAAGGCGATCGCCACGCCGAGGCGCGTCCGCTAGCGCGGAAGATGTTGCGTGGCGCGCGGAGCACACAAAAGCTCGAGCAATCGCTGCTGCAGAAAAACCAACGGCTCGCGGAGCGGAACCGCGCTTGGCTCGCTGCGCGATCGAGCATCGCGTTCAATTTGATGGGTTCGCCCGGCGCGGGAAAAACTGCTCTTCTCGAAGCCATCGCGCGGAGCGAGCCCGAGCTCAAACTGTGCGTGATAGAAGGCGATCAAGCCACCGAGCGCGACGCCGAGCGCATTCGCCGCGCCGGCTATCGCGCCCTGCAACTCAACACCGGAACCGGTTGCCACTTGGACGCGCACGCCGTCTTGCATGGGCTCGAAGAGCTCGCGCCGGAGCCTGGCGCGCGAGTAGTCCTGGAAAATGTCGGAAATTTGGTATGTCCGGCGCTGTTCGATTTGGGGGAAGCGGCGCGCATCGTCGTGCTCTCGATCACCGAAGGCGACGACAAGCCGCTCAAGTATCCGCACATGTTCCGCAGTTGCGATGCGTTGGTGCTGAACAAACTCGATTTGCTGCCGCACGTCGAATTCGACGTCGCGCGCGCGCTCGAATACGCGCGCGCACTCAACCCGAGCGTGGTCACGTTCGAGCTCTCAGCCACGCGCGGCACGGGTCTCGAGCCGTTTTGCGCTTGGCTTCGCTCGTATCGCGCGCCCCACCCAGATCGCGGCATTGAAAATGCCCCGAGCGAAGGGACCTCACCATGACAGAACGCGCCGAGTCGCTCGGGCGCGAGATCGCCTCGCAAACCGTCGCCACCGACTTCGACGACCAATGGAACGCGAACGAGGCGGAGGCAATCTTGCACCAGCTCGCGAACGCGTTTTTCGCGAACAACCAGGCGTTTCGCGCCAACCCCGAGGTCCGCGGCGCGCGCGCCAAGCAGAGCCGGGCGCGGCAGCAAGAAGCGGAAGTTGCTCGCGAAGAAGCGCGCGCGCCGATCCGAGAGAGCGCGCTACTCGTCGCGGACGCGCACGGTGTCATCGTGAGTGTCGGCGGCGCGGCCAGCCTCCTATTGGGCCTGAGCGAGCGAGATTTGGTCGGCACGCCCATCTCCCGCTACTTCGTTGGCGGCGCGCCGAGCCAGTCGCGCCGCGCGCTCGCAAAAAAAACCAACGGCGATACGTGTAACGTGGCGGTCACCGTCGCGGCGCTTTCAGCCTCGTCGCACAGACTTTTTTCGTTGCACGATTTGAGTGCGGAGCGCGCCGCGGCCCTCGCTTCCAAGCGCGCCGAGACGCGCTACCGCACACTGGTCGAACAAATCCCGGCTGTCACCTTCATGGCTTCGCTGGAAGAGGGCGACAACGAGATCTACATCGGGCCACAAATCGAAGCGTTGCTCGGCTACACCCAGAAGGAGTGGCTCGACGATCCGGTGCTCTGGTTTCATCGCATGCACCCGGACGATCAGGAGCGCTGGAATGCGGAGTTCGCGCGCGGCTGCGCGGTTGGCGGCCCATTTCGCGCTGATTGCCGTTTCTTCGCCAAAGGCGGTCGCACCGTCTGGGTTCACGGCGAAGCTCGCGTCGTGCGCGACCAAGAAGGACGACCGCTCTTCATTCAAGGCGTCGCGTTCGACATCACCGAAATCAAAGAAGCCGAAGAGCGCATGCGCGAGGCGCAGGAAACTTTGGTGCGCACCGAAAAACTCGCGGCGATCGGCCGGCTCGCAGCCAGCATCGGGCACGAACTCCGCAATCCGCTGGCGGCGATCCGCAACGCTTGGTTTTATCTGGATCGCCGCTTGTTCCAAGTGCCCGAGCCGGATCCTCGCGTGCAGCAGTTCTCGCGCGTGATCACCACCGAGATCGATCGTTGCGCGAAGATCATCGGGGAGCTCTTGGACTTCTCGCGCGAACGCGTCATCTATCGGGTGCCGACACCGGCGCGCGAGTTCGTGGACGGCGCTTTCGCCGTCGTGGTGAAGCCAGCGCCGACAATCGAGTTCGTCAATGCGATCTCGGAAGACCTACCCGTGCCGAATTTGGACGCCGACCAGTTCCGGCAAGTTTTGGTAAATTTGCTGCAAAACGCGGCCGAAGCCGTCGATCCCGTAGTCGGCCGCGTCGAGGTGAACGCGCACGAAGACGGCGCTGAGCTCACCTTCGTCGTCTCCGACAACGGCAAAGGCATGAGCGACGAAGTACGCGTCCGCATCTTCGAGCCACTCTACACGACCAAGCTACGCGGCACCGGACTCGGTTTGGCGATCGTCGAGGGCATCGTGAAACGTCACGGCGGTCGCATCGAGGTCAAGAGCAGCCAAGGGCACGGCACCACGTTTTTGATCACGATTCCAATCGGCGAAGCAACACAAGAAGCCGCGCCGGATTTGGGCGGCGCCGCGGATTTGCGCCTGCCGCCTGGCCGAGTGTAGAGCCAACGGATGTCCGAAGTCGCCGCGCCCGGCCCGAGCGAGCTACTCGCAGATCGCTACGTGCTCGAAGAGCAGGTTCACTCTGGCGGCATGTCGCGCGTCTTTCGGGCGCGCGACACGACGAACGGCGAAGTCGTCGCGGTCAAGCGGCCCGCGCGCGACGATCCTCAAACACTCACGCGCTTCGCCGAAGAAGGGGAAATTCTCGCCAGTTTGAGCCATCCCGCCATCGTGCGCGCGATTTCGCGAGGCGGCTCGACTTTCGTCGACGCGCACATTGCGACCGAATGGCTCGACGGCGAAACGCTCGCCCACTGCCTCGTCGCGGGTCCGCTCACGTTGCTCGACGCAGTTAGCGTCGTTCGCCGCGCCGCCGAAGCGCTTGCCATGGTGCACCGATCGAAGATCACGCATCGTGATCTCAAGCCGGCGAACCTCGTCTTGTGCGGGGGTTCGGCCATGCACACGAAATTGATCGATTTCGGGATCGCGCGACGCGAAACCGCCCGCGGCCTCGTGGTTCATTCGAGCTTCGCCGGTGGAACCTGGGCCTACATGTCACCCGAACAAGCGATGGGCAGTGCCGAGCTCGGCGCGCGTGCCGACATCTATTCGCTCGGCTGCGTGTTGTTCGAAGCCGTCAGTGGAAGCCCTGCATTTCCGGGCGATCGCGCCGGGGCCTTGGTCGCGAAGGTCTGGCAACCGCCGCCGAATCTAACCGATCTGTGCGAGGACGTACCGAAACCGCTCGCGCAGTTGGTGCTCAAAATGCTGGCGACCGATCCGCTCGGTCGTCAGCGCGACGCAGGCGTGCTCGTGACCGAACTGCTCGCGCTCGGGAAATTGCCGGAGCGCGCCGCAAAGCGCCGAACCTGAACTCAGATCGGCAAACACAGGCACGCCCGCGATTGCGACACCACTGCGCACTCGATGCGAGAATCCACCAAGCGATTGCCGATTGCCGATCTCGCGGCGCAAAACACGAGGAGATCGAACCCGATCGCCTGACTGCGTCGCTGAATTGCCGCGACGACGGGCTCGGCTTCTTCGTGCTCCTCGTGTTCGTGCTGCGACGGGCGCGCTCGCAGCTTCGAACGCAGCTCAGCCGACACGTCGTTGCTGATCAATACTTCTAGGCGCGATGGATCAGCAGAAGTCAACGCCTCGGCGCACTCGAGCGCTTGTAACTCCTCGCCCGCGAGAGCCAGTGGCACGAGGATTCGCGTGCCATCGAGCGCTTCGTCGCGCTCGGGGCGAAGGCGCGGCGCGGCGTTCGGCGGCACGAACAGCACTGCGCACGGCGCAGTCGCGAGCAGCGCCTTGGCAACCGTGTCATCACTGGCGCGCTGTCCCTCCGGACCCGCCACGACGATCAAGTCATAACCACCGAGCTGAGCGATTCGCTGAATCGTCAGGTAAGGGTCACCGTGATCGATGCGACGACGCAGCGTCACGTCGCCGCGCAACTCGAGAGAAGTGATGAACTCGCGTAACTCGGTCTTCGCGCGTTCTTTTGCCGCGGGCGCAGCGGTCGCGAGCGCCGAATGCCAGACGTGCTAGACCTCGAGCTCCGCACGTTCGCGCGCTCCGAAGGCGACGGC
>DASYCL010000514.1:0-5921 GCA_036500245.1 Polyangiaceae bacterium
CAGAACCGCGAATACGTGATCACGAACCCGCGGACGCCGGTCAAATGGATCAACTACGTCGGCACGCTCGCGTTCGGTGGCTTCGTCGACCACACCGGCGGCCTGCTCTTGTGCAAAGGGGACCCTGCGCTCAACCGCATCACCAAATACATTCCGCAGCTCCCCGGCGCGCAATTCAAAGGCCACACGCTCTACCTGCGTCAGCGCGAAGCGGGTCGATTCAAGCTGTTTTCCCCGCTCTTCGTGCCGACGCTCGACAACTACGATCGCTTCGAGTGCCGGGTGGGCCTCGGCTACAGCACGTTCGTTAGTGAGTTCTACGGGCTGCGCACGACGCTCACGGTATTCGTGCCCGCGGGTGAAAGCGTGCTCGTGCAGCGCGTGACCGTGACGAATATCGGAGACAGCGCGGTCGATCTCGATGCCGTGCCGCTAATCGAATACACCCACTTCGACGCGCTGAAGCAATTCACCAACGCGGACTGGGTGCCGCAGACGATGCAGAGCGAAGTGCACGAAGCGGGCGGCGGTCGCAAGATCCTCGCGCAGTACGCGTTCATGAACCGCGATCTGCGCCAGAACTATTTCACGGCGAGCATTCCGGCTTCTTCTTTCGAGACCTGCCGGCGCGCGTTCCTAGGCGACAACGAGTACGCCACGTTCCAGAACCCGAAGAGCCTCGAAGCGCCCGAGCTCGCCAATCATCTGGCCCTTCGCGGGGACAACATCGCGGCCATGATCCTGCCGCTTGGCCGGCTCGCGCCGGGCGAAAGCAAGGAATTCGTCACCCTACTCAGCCAGCAAGAAGGCACGCGCACGGAGAGCTTGGCGCGCGTCAAGACGGCGTTCGAGAAGTTCCTGAAGCCGGAAGCGATCAGCGCCTCGCTCAATTCGATGCGTAAAGATTGGGACGACTACCTCGGTCGCGTGCAGGTCCAAACCCCGGACGCGAGCATGAACAGCATGCTCAACGTGCACAATCCGCGGCAGTGCTACATGACCAAGAACTGGTCACGCGATCTGTCGCTCTATCAATTGGGCTTCGGCGGTCGCGGTATGGGCTTCCGGGACAGCTCACAAGACGTAATGGGCGTGATGTCCGCGATGCCGGGCGAAGCGCGCGAACTGATCGAGAAGCTGCTCAGCGTGCAGAAGTCGAACGGCTCGGCAATGCACCAATTTTACGCATCGACGATGGTCGCCAATGAGGGCGACGCGCGCGAAATGGAAGATCGCCCTAAGTACTACGGCGACGATCACCTGTGGATCGTGCTCGCCGTGTGCGCGTACTTGAAGGAGACCGGCGATCTCGCGTTCCTGGACAAGGTTCTCCCCTACTACGAGAAAGACAAGCAAGGCGCGGCCGCGCATCGCGGCACCGTGCTCGATCACTTGAAACGCGCAGTCGAGTTTTCGAAGACGAACGTCGGCAGCCACGGCTTGCCACTGCTCGGTTTCGCGGATTGGAACGACACGGTCAATCTCAAGACCGGCGCCGAATCGCTGTTCGTCGCGAACCAATACGGCAAAGCGCTACTCGAATTGATCGAACTCTGCGAACACCGTAGCGAGCACGAGCTCGCGCAGCGCTACCGCGCGGATTACGAGCACATGCGCGGCCTCGTGAACGAGTATGCGTGGGACGGTGAGTGGTACGTGCGCTACTTCGATCACGACGGCAGCGCCGTCGGTTCGAAGAAAAATCCGCAAGGTCAGATTTGGACCAATGGCCAGAGCTGGCCGGTGATTTCCGGGTTCGCGCCGCCAGAGCGAGCGCGCGCCGCGCTCGAATCCGTGCATCGCCTGCTCAACACTCCGAACGGCATCAAGTTGAGCGGCCCCGGCTTCGACGGCTTCGATCCAGCCAAGGGCGGCGTCACGACGTACCCGCCGGGCGCGAAAGAAAACGGCGGCATCTTCCTGCACGCGAACCCGTGGGTGATGATCGCCGAAACGCTGGTCGGCAATGGCGACCGCGCGTTCCAGTATTACAACCAGATCAACCCCGCCGCGAAGAACGACGTCATCGACGTTTACGAATGCGAGCCGTACGTGTACGCGCAGAACATTCTCGGCAACGAGCATCCGCTGTTTGGTTTGGCACGCAACAGCTGGCTCTCGGGCACGGCTTCTTGGTGCTATCAAGCGGGCGTCAAGCACATCCTCGGCGTGATGCCGGTGTACGCCGGGCTCGAGCTCGACCCCTGCATTCCGAAAGATTGGGACGGCTTCAGCGTGTCACGTCAATTCCGCGGCGCGCACTACGAGATCAACGTCCGCAATCCGGATCACGTCTCGAAGGGTGTGCGCTCGGTCAGCGTGGACGGCAAAGTGATCGACGGCAACGTCGTGAATGCGTTCACGGATGGCCGAAAGCACGTCGTCGAAGTCGTGATGGGTTGAGCCTCGAGCGCGCAATTGCCGACGTTGGCTAGTACGACGGCCCGGAACTTCGTTCCGGGTTGTCCTACGTCGAGACAGATAGAGTACTGAGGATAGCTTTGCCGTGCGGGAGGATTTCTGTGGCCCTCACTCGTGGGGGCCGCGGAAATCCGGAACGGCACTTCCGAGCCGAGGTACTAGTCGCAAGAGCCGACGTCGGCGATTGTCGTGCGCACGGTGAAATCCGAGGCGACCGTGTGTCGCTCGGCGAAAAATAGGTCGATTGGGTAGCGTGTGCCGACGACCATCGCGAACGGCAGCGCGATGTCATCGAGCGTGACGTCCCGCTCGAGACTTTCGTGCACGCCACCGAGGTTGATCGCGAGCTGATTGTTGATGAATACCCACATGTCGTCGTCCCCGGCGAAGGAGAATGTCTCGCCGCCGCGGTAGACGAACGCGGTGTGGGATTCGAGCGTGAAGTGATAGTTGTGAGGCAAGCCCTCGTTGCCGAATAGCTGATTGTCGATTGGGAAAAACGATCGATTGTCGTAGACATAGAGCCCGGGCGTATTCGCATCTTCCTTCAGCTGAAGATCGATCATCGTAGTGAGATTCACGCCGGGCGTGTCGCGATACCAAACGTCGAAGTTGGCTTTGCCGTCGGTCGTGACGGTCGTCGGATTTCCGGCGTAAACCGGCAGATGATCGAGTCCGAGCGTGGTTCCGACGATGTTCGGGTCGAGCACATTGCCGTGCACGGGCAGCTCGAAATCGGGCTGAGTCTTGTGAAAGTCGCGCACGGTCGTGTGCAAGAGTGGAGGCTTGGGTTGTGGCGCGTCGCACGCGCCCCATTGATTGTCCGTGCAGCTCTGCATGCCGCTGCCGCACACGCTCGTGCAAGTGCGAGTCGTGGTCGGCACGACGCAATCTTGCCAGACTTCGCTGACGCAGAATTGCTCGCCCGCGCCGCAATCATTCTGGCACGCGCGCATCCCGACCGGGATCATGCAGCTGCCCCACTTTCCGTCCGCACATTGTTCGGTGCCTGCGCCGCAAACACCGGAGCACGCGCGGCTCACGCTGGGGATTTGACAGGGTTGCCAGTAGCCTTGTGCGCAAGTTTGCGTGCCTTGACCGCAGGCGTCGGCGCAAGTCCGTAGTTGGCCTTCCTGTCCGCAGGGATCGGCGTTTTCTAGGCCTGTTCGCGCGCCGCAGCCTGCAAATGGCACGATCGCCAAAAGCACGCCCGCAATCACGCTGCCGCGCACGAAGCCAAGCACGCGCGAACTCTATCATCGATCGACAGCAGCCGAGCGCACAATGCGTGTTCGAAACAAGCCGCAACTGGCGGCGCAGTCGTCCGAATGTTAGAGCGCTTTGCATTGGCCGACTCAGCCAGCGAAGAACTCGATTGCCTGACTTGCTCCGCGTGCTGCCGCGGGCACGCAGGCGTGATCCCGGTGACGACCGAAGATCTCGTGCGCTTTCGCCGAGCCGGTCGCGCCGAGTTAGCCGAGCAAATCGTGGCAGGACACTTCAGTGAGGAAGCGATGGCCACTCGCGCGGGCGGCGCCTGCGTGCACCTCGGCCGTCCCGGCCTGCCGCACCATTGCTCGATCTACGAGATCCGCCCGAATATTTGCGGCGAGTTCGCGCGCGGTAGCTGGCAATGCCTGGAAGCGCGCCGCCTGGACGCTCGCGCCAAGCAACGCTGATTGAGGCCGTCTACGGTCCGCCGTAGAGACCCGCGAGAGTCGTGTACGCGGTGCGTGGCACACGCTGAGTCGTGCACAGGCCCCACCACTCTTCGTTGGCAAAGCCGTCCGAGTAGATCGCGTTGGAGAAGCCGCCGTTGTCGTGCGTGCTCGAGCTACCGTTCTTGTCCTTCCACCATTCGTCACTCAGTTCGTAGATCGTGCCGCCGACGACTGGGTGATTCACGTCGTTCATGATCGCGCTGTAGTGCTGCATGATCTGCGTAGTGAGCGTGTTCGTCGCCGTCGACTGCATGGCCTGATCTTCGACCATGCTGTTGTTGTTGAAGGCGTCCGCGCCGTATTCGCCGACGATCATCGGCTTCGGGCTGAGCTTGCCCCAGGCCGTGAAGCGCGAGACCAAATCCAAATTCGGATACAGATTGATCGACCACATATCCGCGCCGGCAATCGCGTTGTACGTCGTCGAAGGTGGGATTTCGCCGTGGCTCACGAACACCGGATGATCGGAATCCGCGGCGTGAATCGCGTTGACGGCGGTGTTCACCAGACCAATCGCGGTATTCAGATCCGGCGCGCCGTACAGGTTATTGTAATTGAATTCATTGCCGACCATCCACGCCAAAATCGCCGGATGATTCTTGAAGTAGTTGACCGAATTCGTGTAGTCCGCTTGCGAAGTGCCGTGCGTGGCGATCACAGTCATGATCACCATCACGCCTGAGGCATAGAGTTGATCGAGCAGCGCGGTGCCGTTCGCGCTGCGATCGAATGGATCGTAGGTCTTGACGGTGTTGGCGTGGAGACCTGCGATCAGCGGCACATCGGTGCCGCCATGCGCGATGTAGAGCTTCGAGTAACCGGAGCTGTTCGTTTCGCCGACGCCGGTTGGGCTCCAGCTCACGCCGCGCACTTCGTAAGGAGTCGGACTCGCGAGTGAACCGTCGCTCGCGCGCTTGCCGACCATCAAGCGATAGCCGTCGATGTAGACGAGGCTCGCGGTCGGCGATTTCGGCGGCGCGTGCTGCGCGGTCGAGCCACCTGCGCCCGCCATGCCCGTGCTGCCGCTCGAGCTCCCGCTGGCGCCCGCGCTCGTCGCGGAACCCCCGACACCAGTGCCGGCACTCCCTGCGTTGGTCGAGGTTCCCGCTGCGGCGTTCGAGCCCGCTTGGCCGCCGTTCGGATTGCCACTGCCTGCGCTCGCGCCGCCGGTGCCCGGCGCATTACCCAACCCGCCAGGGTTAGTGTCGCCGGGATCGCTCACCGCACCCGAGCAAGCACAAGTGAGCGAGAGCAAGAGCGCAGAGCAAAGGGAGCGGTTCACGAAGGCCGTCATGTCACGCTGAGTCGTCACTGATCACACCTTTGCCGGTGATCGAACGTGCCAGCAAGGCTTCGAAATAGCGCTTCCCGCCCGCACAGCGAATTTTTTCGCCTCGCTGCCTGCGCGAGACGGGCAGCGGGTACGACTCAGTAGGACCCCGGATCTCAAGGCACAAACCCCAAAAATCCCAGGAACGCAGCCGAGTCGAGCAAGCGGTGTCCGAACCGCGCACGCTGATTCTGGGAGCGATTCCAGCTTTGGACTTGGAGTTGAAAAGCGCGCTGCTCGTCCCAGCGCCGCGCGTCGGCCTCGCGTAGCGCATGTGGGTCGTTGTGGCTATCTCGCGCGTGCTTGCAATCGGTGCCGCCTAGTAAGCGCAAACGGCGGAGGCCGCCGCGACGTCCGAAACTCGGATTGAACGGAAACAACCGACAGCTCGCCGGGCGCGCTTCGTACGCGCCGCAACGCGCGTCGAGCCCGAGAAAAATGCAAGCGTT
>DASYCL010000515.1:0-2121 GCA_036500245.1 Polyangiaceae bacterium
CCCGAGTCGGTCGGGTGTTTGTACGGATCGAGTGTCTTTTCGTTGTCGAGGTTGATCGTGAAGCTGCCTTGGCCGTGAAGCGCGCTCGACTCGCCGTAACCGTGACCGGTCAAAATCGGAATGTAGTCGGTGTCCGAGGTCGATGCTTTCGGGCGGCCTTCGAGCACGTAGTCGTATTCGTCGGTCGCGATGCGCGTCACCCGGAAGCGATACGTGGCGGGATCGAGCTCGTCCGTGTACGGACCCCAGGTCGCGGCGTCTTTTTCGACCGCGCTCGGCTCGCTTTGGATGATCACCCAGACGCTGCCCAAGACGCCCGCGGTGACGCCGTTCACGCCGTCGCGCATGTCACGCGTGAAGCCGTACCACTTCGCGTAGCTCGGCGTCGGCGGAGTGGTCGCGAGTTCACCGCGTGGCGGCGGTGCCGACGCGGTCGAGCTCGATCCACTCGAGCTGTCGGGCCCGGAGAGCGACACGGATTCGCTTTGTGGAACTGCGTCGCGGAACGCGTCGGCGGCGTCCTTCTTTTGCAGCGTGCAGCCCGCGACGAGAGTCAGCGCCAACACGCACCCCCCAACCAACCAACCCGTTTTTGCGTACATTGTGTGCGTTCTCCTCCAAAATTCGATCGCGTCGAGACGTCTTCGTGGCTCGGACGATTACAAATCGCGGGCCAATCATGAAAGCTGTGGTTTTTCGCAAATGTGGTGTCGAAGGACCGAGCAGCGAGCACCTTCGACGACGCATCCGCTGTGAACGACAGTTCGCTCCGAAACGCCAAGCCGACGAAAACCGACCGCGTACTGCGTGCGACGAGCACGCACACGTTTGCGCCTCGAAGCGCGAAAAGCCCGAAGCCCGCCTGCATTCACCGGTAAACTAATTCACCCCCGAACATGCGCGGACGCCCCAATCCCGTCGAAGCTCTGGCCACGTTGGTGCGCGTTTCGGACGAAACCGAGCGCCGCGCGAACTTCCGCCAAGCGATCACTGCACTCGGACAAAGCAGCGGCGTGTCCGGGCCACCGCCGCTCGACGGCATTGCGCCCGAAGTGCTCAGTCGCGTGATGAGTATCGCGCTCGAGGCGGGCTTGGTCGACGATCTGGATTGGATTGCGCCCGGGCCCGCCGCAGTCGCGCTCTATGAAATCACCGCCGCGTTGCCGCAAGGCAAACCGCGGCGCGAGCTCGGCCGGCGTGTGTTCGCGCGTGTGTACGAAGGAACCGCGGGCACGTTCGCTGCGGTCGCCGCGCGCATGGCGCTGAGCTCCGGGCGCCCGCTCGAAGCCGCGACGATCCGCGCGCGGATCAGTCTGCTCTTCGATCTGCCGATCGGCACCGGCGTGAATGCGGATCAGCTCGCGCTCACGCTCGTGACGCGGCGAGAGCTTCGCGATCGCTGGCTCGATCGCGCGCGCAGCGGCACCCTGCCCGCGCGCCGCTTGGCGGCGAAACTCGTCGAACATGCGGCGCGCGAAGCCGTGGTCCGCGCGCAACAAGGGGATTCGCACCCGAAAGAGTTGCTCCTGACCGAGCCCGTGCGTTCGATCTATCTCTCGCTGCTCGCCGATCGCGAGCCGCTCGTGTGGCGGCACGCGGCCGTCGCGCGCGGGTTGCTCTCCGCCGTCGACAGCGGCGTGCGTGAAGAGATCGACATCGCGCTCGATCCGAACTTGAGCCCGACCGAATGGCGCCGCGCGGCGGTTTCATTGGTCGGCACGTTGCCGTCCGATCCCGACGGCGCGTTCCGCGCTTGCCGACGCTTGATGGAGAGCCCGATCGCCGAAGCCGATCCGGGCATCATCGCCACGATGGTGCTCGGCCTGCCGCGCGCGATCGAAGCCGAACCCGACACTGCCGAAACCTTGCTCGATGTTTTGGCTTCGACGCGCAGGCCGGACGTGGCCGAAGCGGTGGCGACCTTGCTGAGCGATCTCGCAAGCACGACGTTCGGCGAAAACGCGGCGCAATTGCTTAGAAAGACGCTCACTTCGCGCGCACAAGCCCAAGGCTCGGTGTTGCGCGGCGTCGCCGAGCGCACGATTCGCATCCTCGATCGCGAACAAGACGAGGAGAACGAACTCGTCGGCGCGGTTCGCCGCGCATTGCTCGCGTATGAAA
>DASYCL010000516.1:0-6075 GCA_036500245.1 Polyangiaceae bacterium
AGGCGCGCGTCCCTTGCTCCGGAACAAACGAGACATCGTGCTCACTGTCCCGAACGACTACAGCGTAGTCGTGACCGATCCCGATCTCGGCAAGCTCGTGTACGAAGCCAAAGTTGGACTGGTCGGGAACTGAGCCTCGAATCGCTCATTGATTCGACATTGCGGAAGCTGCCGACCTGGATACGGTTCCAGCATGGCTGAACCCGCTCTCGCCCGGCATATGCCCCATGCTGCGCCACGCGGCGAGTAGCGCGCCGCGATCGGCTTCGCCGAACACGCGCGGGTCGCGATCGAAGCTGAGCTTGGCGTAACCGAGCCAGCGCGCGGCCGCTCCCGCATCGCCCAAAGCGAGGTGAGTGAGGCCGCGATGCAGCGCATAGCTCGCGAATTGTCGCGCATCGAGCCGGCGTGCTTCGGGCTCGAAGGCCCGGAATTCGGCCGCGGCCGTCGGGTAGCGCGCGTCGTGAAAAGCGTCCATCGCGTCGTCGAGCCCGGAGTGACACGCGGCAACGACGGGCGTCACCCAGACGACCCAAAGCAGTGAGTAAACACGCATCAGCGCTTCATCGGCGCGCGCGTGGCTTCGGTTGCGGCGAGAATGCTGCGCGCAATCTTTTGCGAATGAGCGCACATTGCCCTTTTTTCTTCTGTGTTGTGATCGAAAGCGGACATTTCGACAATCAAGTAGCCAGAGAAGGTCACCATGCGAAGTTCGGCGGTCAACCACCCCATTCCCGAGCGCGAGCCCGAAAAGCCGCCACCGAGCGTGCGCGCTCCCGCGAATGACACGGGCCGCGGGCTCTGGCTCGCGAACTTGAGCGAGCTCGAGCTCACGCTGATTCAGGTCGCGCGCAGCGAACGTCCAGGGAAAGAGACGCGCGAACGCGTGCGCGGGGCGTGCGGCATCCTTTGATTTTTTGATGCTCACGCGGCGCGCGCAGGCCGGCAAAGCCTTCGGCGTCGCGGTTCGGCTGGCAGCACTTTGCGCTGCCTCCGGCTCTGTTATTATCTCGACATGCCGGACCATACGTCGACAATGCTGGCCGCCAATCTGCGTCGCCTGCGCGAACGGCGCCAACTGACGCAGCAAGATTTGGCCGAGCGTTCGGGCGTGCCGCGCCCGACTCTGGCGCACCTCGAGTCCGGCGACGCGAATCCGACCTTGAGTGTGCTCGTGCGCGTCGCCGAAGCGCTCGGCACCAGCATCGAAGAGTTGATCGGCCGGGTCGAACCAGCCGTCGCGTTGCACGAGGCGCGCTCGCTCGCCGAACAACGTAAAGGCAAAACGCGGCTCGTCGATTTGGCGCCCGGCGCATTCGCGGGGCTTCGCTTCCAGCGCGTCGAGCTCGCCGTCGGCGCGCGCTTCGATGCGGCGGCGGAAGCGCGCGGCGGTCGCTGTTTCGTCACGCTCGAGTCGGGTGAGCTCATGCTCGAAGCCGGCAGCGAAACGCATCGCCTCGCGCGCGGCGACGTGGCTGCGGTGTTGCGCGAGGTCGGGCATCGCTACGTGAACTCCGGCCGCGCGCAGGCCGTGATTTATCGGGTTACCGAAGGTTCCGCTGCCGGATAACGCAAAGAAACCGCTAAATTCATTGCGCGAACCCGGGTTCCACGCTAGCGATGCGCCGCCCATGGCCACCGAGAACCTCAGAAACATCGCCATCATCGCGCACGTCGATCACGGCAAAACCACCCTGGTCGATGCAATGCTGCGCCAAACCGGCGTGTTCCGCTCCAACGAGGTCGTCGCCGAGCGTGTCATGGACTCGAACGATCTCGAGCGCGAGCGCGGGATCACGATTTTAGCCAAGCACTGCAGCGTCAAATACAAGGGCGTCACGGTCAACATCATCGACACGCCCGGCCACGCGGATTTCGGCGGCGAAGTCGAACGCACGTTGAAGATGGCCGACGGCGTATTACTGTTGGTGGACGCCGCCGAAGGCCCGCTGCCGCAGACGCGCTTCGTGCTCGCGAAGGCGCTCGAGCTCGGCCTGACCGTGATCGTCGTAATCAACAAGATCGACCGCCAAGACGCGCGCCCCGACGACGTGCTCAACGAAGTGTTCGACCTCTTCTGTGAGCTCGAAGCCAGCGACGAGCAAGCCAACTTCGCGACGATCTACGCGGTCGGCAAAGAAGGCATGGCCAAGAAATCGCTCAGCGACAGCTCGAGCGATTTGAGCCCGCTGATGGAGACGATCCTCGAGCGCGTGCGCCCGCCACGCGCGGACGAAAATGGCCCGCTGCAAGCCCTGGTGCACAATATCGAGCACGACGACTACGTCGGTCGCTTGGCGATCATTCGCGTTGCGCGCGGCAAGATCAGCGTGAACCAAAACGTGGTCCTCCTGCACGAAAAAGGCCAAGAACCGCAGCGCGTCAGCGCCATCTTCAGCTTCGAAGGCACCAAACGCGTCAAAGTGGAGTCGGCTTCTGCCGGCGACATCGTGGCGCTCTCCGGTATGGAAGAGGTGCAAATCGGCGACACCATCGCGTCGCCGGAGAAGCCCGAGGCCTTGCCGCGCATCACCGTCGAAGAGCCGACGATCAAAGTCACCTTCATGGTGAACACTTCGCCGTTCGCGGGCAAAGTCGGCAAATGGGTGACCTCGCGGCACGTGCGCGAGCGCTTGTTCAAAGAAGCAAAGCGTAACCTCGCGCTCCGCGTCGAGGACACGCCGGAGCCGGACACCTTCTTGGTCTATGGTCGCGGCGAGTTGATGCTGGCCATCCTCGGCGAGACCATGCGCCGTGAAGGCTACGAGTTCGCACTCGGCATGCCCGAAGTCGTGGTCAAAGAAATCGACGGCGTGAAATCCGAGCCCGTCGAGCTCGTGATCATCGACGTGCCCGATCAGTACGTCGGCGCGGTCACCACGCGCCTCGGCGAACGCCGCGGCCAGATGATGAAAATGGCCAATTTAGGCTTCGGGCGCGCGCGCATGGAGTTCAAAGTTCCGTCGCGCGGCTTGATCGGATTTCGCTCCGCGTTCCTCACCGAAACGCGCGGCACCGGTCTTTTGAACTCGCTCTTCGGGGGCTGGATGCCGTACGCGGGCCCGATGCTGCGCCGCAGCAACGGCGCGATCGTCTCCGATCGCGCTGGCGTGGCCACGCCGTACGCGCTCTTCCACATCCAGCCGCGCGGCACGCTCCTGATCGAATCGAGCACGCCAGTTTACGAAGGCATGATCATCGGCGAGCACAACCGCGACAACGATCTGGACGTGAACGCCGTACGCGAAAAGAAGCTCACCAACATTCGCGCCGCAGGCAAAGACGAAAACGTGGTCCTCGTGCCTCCGCGCAAGCTCACGATCGATACCGCGCTCGAGTTCATCGATCGCGACGAGTTGGTCGAGGTCACGCCGGACCAAATCCGCCTCCGCAAACGCGTGCTCGACTGCAATCGCCGCCCGCGTCGCGACGGTGACAAAAAGGCCGAAAAAGACAAGGATTGAGCCGCGGCGCTGTCCCGCGCGGTCAGCGCCGCGCACTCGGGCTTCGGGCTTACGCGCCACGGCCAGCACGCGCCCGGAAGTGCATGATTGCTCGCGTTCTCGCGCGCTGCTTTCGCGCGGCGGCGCCGTAAACGGAAACTGGGGTTCCGGGCCGGTAACAGCGCCGCTAGTTTCGGGCTTCAACCCGAACTCGAAGCGAGGAACCATGAAACATCGTTGGCTGATCGTGAGTCTTCTTCCACTACTTTCCGCCTGCAGCAAGAATGCGGACGTCGAACAGTTCGTCAAAGAGCAGGACGGGCTCGTCACCGAAATCATCGCCACGAAAGACGCAGATTCGGCTCAAAAAGCCTTCGATGCGAAGAAAGACGATCTCAAAAGCAAACTTGCCCCAATCAAGACCGCGCGCGGTTTTCAAGTCAGCAAAGAGAACATGACCGCGCTCACCACCAGCCTCACGAACGGGGTCACTTCCGTCTGCGGCCTGCAGCTCAAGGCCCTGAGCAACCCGACTCAGTCCGCCAAATACAAATCGCTCTGCGACGAATACACTTCGACGATGACGTCGAACTAGCCCCGAGCGAGGAGCTCGCGTGCGATAGAGAACGAGCGTTAGAGCGCGAGCTCGTTCTCGGCGAACGCCGCGTATTGTTCGGCTTCGCGCCGTTCGCGCTCTCGTTCGCTGTGCACGCGCGAAAGTTCTTCGACGACGCGGTCGAGCAGTCCGAAGGTCGTCGTGCGGTCGAGCGCGGAGATGCACACCGCGCAGGGTTCGGCCTCGAAGCCCGCGAGCTCTTCGGCGGGCACGCGATCGATCTTGTTGTAGACGCGGAGGCGCGCCGTTCGCTCGAGGTCGAGTCCTTCGAGGATTTTCGCGGTCGTGCCGAGATGCTCCTCGTGCTCGGGGTCGGAGGCGTCCACCACTTCGAGGATCAGGTCGGCCTCGCTCGCTTCTTCGAAGGTGGCCCGGAAAGCCGCGAATAGATCCTTCGGCATTTCGCGGATGAATCCCACGGTGTCCGTGAGCACGACCGATTTGCCGCCGGGCAGCGTGAGCTTCCGCGCGCGAGTGTCGAGCGTGGCGAAGAGTTTGTCTTCGGCGAGCACGCCGGCATCCGTCAGCGTATTGAGTAGCGTGCTCTTGCCAGCGTTGGTGTAGCCGACGATGGCCACGACGGGCACGTCACTCTGAGCACGGCGACGGCGCCGTTCGGAGCGCTGGCGCTCGAGCGTCTTGAGCTCTTTTTCGAGGCGATTGATCCGATCGCGCGCGCGGCGGCGGCCGATTTCGAGCGTGGTTTCACCGGGGCCGCGCCCGCCGATGCCGCCGGTGAGCCGGCTCAGCGAGTCGTCTTTGGTGCCGAGTCGCGGCAAGGTGTACTTCAATTGCGCGAGCTCGACTTGCAATTTGCCGTCTCGCGTCTCCGCGCGCTGAGCAAAAATATCCAAGATCAGCTGCGAGCGATCGAGCACCTTCAGATCGGTTTGGCCGGCAATGCCGTGCGCTTGCGCGGGGCTCAAATCGCAGTCGAAGATCAGCGTTTCGGCGTCCAGATCGATCGCGCGCATGACGACGTCCTCGAGCTTACCGGCGCCGATCACGAACTTCGGATCCGGCTGATCGCGCAGCTGAATCACCGTGTCCGCGACGTCCACACCCGCAGTGCGGGCCAAGCTGTCGAGCTCGCCGAGCCGCGATTTCGCGCGCAGCATGCCGCCTTTTTTCTTATCGCCGACGTGAATCAAAATCGCGCGGCCGTCTTTGGCGGCGACGGCGCGCGTGCGCTCGTGCTGCGCGAACTCGGTCTCGAGCGAGGCGATCAGCTCGGCGAAATTCGGCTCTTGTTGCCCGTATGGCACGGGACCTATGACTTCGTACGGCGCGCCGCGGCCTTCGAACGTCGGTGTGTTGTACGCATAGGTCATGCGCTGCGGCTCGCTCGCCGGGTTGAGCAAGATCGCGGAGACCAAATCCAAACGCAGCCGCGTCAAGTCGACCAAGTCGTCTTTGGTGAGCGGCTCGTTGAAGAGGTGCGTGTGCACCAAACGCAACGCGCGGAAGCGACCCTCTGCGGCGCGCAGGCGACCGATGTCCGGCAGCAGCAGGCCCGTGGCGTGGCCCACGATCACGCAGTCGACTTCACCCGAGCGGTGCACCAACGCGCCGACCTGTCGCTTGGTTTCGTTGGAAGCGTCGACCAGCGACCGCACGAGCTCGTGCGTGACGATCCGATCGTTCGGAACCCGCCGCCGATAAACCCGCTCCAGCGCTTTCAACGCGCCCGCCGAGAGCCCCGTGGTGTTTCCGAATACGTCGGGCATGCAACCGAAGACGAGGAGCTCAACTTGCCACACAACCCCGCACAGGTCACGCGCGGCGCTTTCCCCGGCGATTGCCTGCCTTTCTGGCGTCGTCACTCAGTCGGTTAACGACACCGTCGTCATCTGCAGAATGTCCGCCGAGGATCTGCCGACGCGCAGCTCGAGCGGCCCTGGTTCGACCTCGAAGCGCTTGCGCTCGGGGCTAAAGTGAACGAAGGCCCGGGCGTCGAGCGTGAACTCGACGTGTCGTTTCTGTCCGGCTTCGATGGCCACGCGCGCGAAGCCCTTG
>DASYCL010000517.1:0-2749 GCA_036500245.1 Polyangiaceae bacterium
GGCCCGACGGCAGCTCGGCTTCGAACTCTTGGCCCAACTTCGCGATGAAGGCTTCGCCGCGCGCGAGCATCAAGCCGCGCAGCGGCCCGAGCAGCGTTAGCGCTTGCCACAGGGTTTTGCTGTCATCGTGCGCGATTTCGAACGCGATCGGTCGATCGACGAGTAGGTGAGCGCCCGCGCGCTTCGCGCTTTCGACCAATTGCGCTTCCCACTCGCCGTCGACCAAGCCGGCCGCGCGGAGTAGGCCGCGCATGCTGTGAAATGGGCCGCTTGGTTCCGCGTCGCGCAGCCAATAAAGGACGACCGCGAGTCCGCGCGGAGCGAGTAAGCCGATCCAGGATGCGAGCGCGGCGGCCGGATCCGGCAATAACTGGAGCCCAAAGACGCTGAGTAAGGCCGCGGCGCCATCGCGCGGCGCGATGAGCGCGGTCGCGTCGGCTCGCTCGACTTGGACGTTCTGCAGGTTCTTCGCACGCTGGCGCGCCCGTTCGACCATGCTCGTCGAAAGATCGCTCGCGAAGATCGCGCGCTGCTCGAACGCGGCGGCGAGCGCCGGCAATTCGCGGCCCGGACCCACGCAAGGCACGACGATCGCGCCGTCCGGCAATTGATCGGCGCGGGACGCGAGTGCGCCGATCGCCGCGCCGAGATAAGGCGCGAAACGCGGACCAAAATAAGCATCATAGCCGAGCGCAGCTTCGTCCCACGCTTGCTCGACGCGCGCCGCACGCTCACGCTCGGCGGCGGTCGGCAATTCAGGCTCGCTTTTTCGCGTCGAGCCGGGCGCGCAGTGAGCCGACCAGCGCTTCGACGGCGCTGACGCGCGCTTCGCTGGAGCTCGCGGCAGCGATCCGGCGCACGATTTCGGTGCCGACGACCACGCCGTCCGCGCCGGAGGCGGCGGCGCGTTCGGCATCCATCGGTGTGCGAATGCCGAAGCCGATCACGACGGGCAACTTCGCGCGCTTGCGCAAATCCGCGGCGCGTTCGCCGGCTTCTTGAAGCGGCGCCGCGTTCGTACCGGTGATGCCGGTGACGGACACGTAGTAAACGAAGCCGCTCGCGCCCGAGAGCACGGCAGGTTCGCGATCCAAGCCTGTGGTCGGCGCGACCAGCGGCACGATCGCAAGCTCGTTTTTCTTTGCACGAGCGCGCAGTAGCGCGCCTTCTTCGGGCGGCAGATCCACGACTAAAAAGCCGTCCGCGCCGACGCGCAAGGCTTCGTCCGCGGCGCGTTCGTCCCCCAGCGCGACGAGTGGGTTGTAGTATGTGAAGAGGATGATTGGGACTTGGCTCTCGCGGCGAATCGCTTCGATCGCGCGGAGTGCAGCGCGAAACGAGCCGCCGCCGCTCTTGATCGCGCGATAAGACGCAGCCGCGATTACGGGGCCGTCCGCGGTCGGATCGCTGAAGGGCACGCCGATCTCGAGCACATCGGCGCCAGCGCGGGCCGCCGCGAGCGCGCAGGCGATGCTGTCTTCGACGCTCGGATCGCCGATCGTCAGGTAAATCACGAGCGCGGTGCGACCTTCGGCGCGGAGCGCGCTGAAGCGCTGCTCGATCCGGGCCACGGTCATTGTGCGCCCCCGAAACCGAGCTGGTCGCGCAGCGTGTTCAAGTCCTTGTCGCCGCGACCGGACAAGCACACGGCAAGCTTCGCCGGGCGGCCGTGTTTTTTGCGTTCGAGCTCGGCGATGTCCTTGATTCGCGCGAAGGCGTGCGCGGTCTCGAGTGCGATCAAGATGCCTTCGCTGCGCGCCACGCGCTGAGTCGCTTCGAGAGCCTCTGTGTCGGTCGCGGAGAGGTACGTCGCGCGGCCCGAACGCATCAACGCGGCGTGCTCCGGGCCGACGCCGGGATAGTCGAGGCCCGCGCTGATCGAATGCGCGTCGATGATCTGCCCGTCGTCGTCCGCTAGCACCATCGTGCGCGCGCCGTGCAAAACGCCCATCCGGCCTGCAGTGAGCGTCGCCGCGTGTTTGCCCGTGGAAACGCCTTCACCCGCGGCTTCGATGCCGTAAAGCGCGACGCTGTCTGCGATGAACGCGCGGAACATGCCGATCGCATTCGAGCCGCCACCCACGCAGGCCACGACTGCGTCGGGCCGACCGCCGCTCCGCTGCTCGAATTGCGCGCGCGCTTCGTCGCCGATCACGCGCTGCAGTTCGGAGACGAGCATCGGGTAGGGGTGTGGGCCTGCCGCGGTGCCGACGCAATAATAAGTCGTGCGCACGGTCGTGACCCAGTCGCGCAGGGCTTCGTTCATGGCATCTTTCAGGGTTTTCGAGCCCGACTCGATCGGCACGACTTTGGCCCCGAGCATTTGCATGCGCGCGACGTTCGGCGCTTGGCGCGCCACGTCGAGCGAGCCCATGAACACTTCGCACGGTAGCCCCATTACGGCGCACGCCGTCGCGGTCGCGACTCCGTGCTGCCCGGCGCCGGTCTCGGCGATCACACGCTCTTTGCCGAGCTTCTTCGCGAGTAAGACTTGGCCGAGCGCATTATTGATCTTGTGCGCACCGGTGTGACACAAGTCCTCGCGCTTGAGCCACAGCTCGGCGATCGATTTCCCTTCCGGGTCGAGCGTGCGCGCCAAGCGATCCGCACGATACAGCGGCGTGGGCCGACCGACGTAGTTCGCCAGCAGATCGCGCCACTCGTTCTGAAAGGCTTCCCCCAAAATATGATCGTGATAGGCACGCTCGAGTTCGGTGAGCGCGGGCACCAGCGTTTCGGCCACGAAACG
>DASYCL010000518.1:0-4312 GCA_036500245.1 Polyangiaceae bacterium
TTTGATGTCTTTGACTTCGTCGCCGCTCGCGCCGTGAACGGTGCACTTCCATTCGCATTCTTTGGCGTCGGGCTTGCATTTCGGGGTGGCCGTCGTGTCCTTGGCGAAGGGCTCGACCTTCGGGACATCGGCGGCCTTGCCAGCCGAATAGTAGTAGCTGAGCGCCGTAAGGCGAGCCTGGACCGAATTGCCGCTCGTGTCGTACTTGTCCGCGAGCTCGGTCGGGCTGGGCGAGCCCTTCATGTCCGCCAAAAGGCCGCCATAGCTGAGCGGCTCGGTGATCGCCATGCCCTCGGCTTGGCCGAGCCGGCTCATGAACTCGGGCACCTGACTCGTGTCGCTCATCTTCAGCACGAGGCTCGCGGCGACCCAGCGCACCTTCCAATTGTCGCTCCGGAACAGTTCGTAGAGTTTTTCGACCACCGTGGCGCGCGGAAACTCGCCGACACGCTGCAGCGCCACGTCGCGAACGGCGTCTGGCGTGCCAGGGTCACCGGCAACGTTCAGCACCACTTGAGCTTGCGCGCCGTTGTTGCGGTCGAGGTTGCCTTGCAACGCTGCCATCGCAGCGGCGCGGCGCTTCTCGATCCCGTTCTTGTCCTGCACGTAGCCGAGCAAGTAATCGACGACCGGTTTGCCGCCGATCTTCTTCATCGAGCCGAACACGCGCAGGAGCTCTTCCTCTTGGTACTGCGCGAGTTGCTGCTTCAGCTGATCTTCGGTCGGGTTGAGCTTCGATTGTTTGTTGGCGGCTTCGACGCCCGCGCGCTTCTGCTGCACCCATTTGTCCGAGCTCACGTCCTTGGCGACATCGACGAGCTTCTGGCTCGCGCGGAGCTTCGTGTCCGCGTCACCCAGTTCGGCGACGAGGTTCGACATGCTGTCGAGTTTCGCGACGCCCGGTTGCATCAAATCCGGAATGGCGCGCACGCCGTCTGCCTTGAGCTCGCGCAGCATTTGCTCGACGCCGTAGAGCTGCGACGAGTCGTCCATGCGCTCGGAGAAATCGGTCATGCACCACTGAATGAGCGACGCGCGGACGCTCTTTTTCAGCGCCTCGTCCGGCATCAGCGCGCCTTCATCGTGCGTGAGCAGCGCGAACGCGGCGTCCTTATAAGGGATCGAGGGATCGGCTGGCGCGGCTTGACCGGGCGGCGCGACTGGCGGCGGCTTGGCCATTTCCGCTTGTAGCTTCGGCACCAGCTTCGACACGAGTGTGGTGCGCTGAGCAGGCGGCAACTGTGAGAGCGCATCAATCAGCCCCTCTTGCTCGTCCGTGCCTTGAATGCCAATGCGACGACCACCGCGCGGCTTCATGCTGACGAGTGTCTCGGCAGCTTCGATGCGCAGATCGAGTGGGTACTTGTCGTGCGTGAGCACGGCCACCAATTTGCGCGGTCCGTTCGCTGTGTTGGCCCAGCGGTGCACGTCGTCGTCGCTCGTTCGACAGCCCTGACCAACCACGAGTGCCGCTGCCACTGTGATCGCCGTGACGAAACGACTTGTCGTGATCCCTGCCGTCGCCCCGCTTCGCCCTGCTTTGTCGTGGCCTGACATATTTTCTTCTTTGGTCCTCTTGGCAGAAACTTGCGAAAAGCCAGGGGAACTCGTGGTGCTCAAGCGTGGCTCAGCTCGAAAATGCTGGAGCTTGCCGCGGACTTGCCCGAATCGCCCTAAGCCGAGGAGAGTCATAGTACCGCCCGAGTGCAGTCCGACTCAAGCGGCGGTCTCAAACCGAACCGCGCGCCGCCCATCCGGATTTTCAGATTTGGGGAACTTGCCTCGGTCAGTAGGGTGATGTAGGTAAAGGTGAGCACATGGGCGCTAAATTGTTCAGTTCACGCGGCTCGGTCGCGACGGCCGGTGGGCCGGCGTTGGACTCGCCAGCGTCCCCGCGGATCGAATCGCGTCCGCGCTCACTCGGCCGCCTATACGAGGCAGTGGCGCTGCTCCTCTTTACCGGTGCGGCGTTCTTGTTCTTGGCGCTCGCGACCGCGCGCGTCGATCCACTCGACGCCGCCGTGCACGGCGCGAATTGGGTCGGGCCCGCGGGCGGCAGCATCGCCGCGCTGTTGATTCAGGGCTTCGGTCTGGTCGCGTGGCTCTTGCCGCTCGAGATCGCGCTTTGCGGTGCGCCGCTGTTTCGCGGGCAGAAGCCGCGCGCGCCCGGGCTGCGCGTCGCTGGGGATTTGATCGTCGCGATCGTGCTTTCGGCGCTGGTGCAAGTGGCGGCGCCGGAAGCCGTCGCGTTCGGCAGCGCGCCAGCTGGCGGCAATGTCGGGCTTTTGTTCGGCGAGCTGATGCGCGAGTCGTTCTCGACGCTGGGCTCGTTCTTGGTCGCGCTCACGATCGTGGGTTTGATTTTGATTGGGCGCGCGAGCTTCTCGTTCATCGCTGGTTGTCAGCGCACGGTCGCGCTCCTGCGCACGCTCGCGTTCAAGCTCGAGTCGATGTTCGGTCGCGTTGCGGGGGCATGGAGCGAAGCGCGCAAGCTGCGCAGCGAACGTGAAGCGGCGGCGCGCGTCGCGGCCGAGCCGCGCATCGAAGCGCCGTCGGACGAAGCGCAGATTTTGCTCGCGCTCGACGACGACGGCGATTGGCTGCCGATGGAGCAAACAGGCGTGCCGCCGATCGCGATTTCGGAGGCGCTGCGCCAAGGATTGAGCGCGCGGATGGATACGGGCGCCGAGCTCGTTTCGCCGAAATTCAGCCTCGATTTGGGCGAAGACGACGGCGTGTCGCAGGATGCGCCGAGCGCGACGCCATTGGATGCGGGCGCGATCTTGGTGAAGCTTGCGGGTTCAGTGTCGCCCGCGACGCCGAGCGTGCAATTGCCAGCGCCGTCGGCAGAGCCCACGCCCAAACTCTCGGAATCGGCGCGCGCGCGCGCGCTCGAGCCTGTGCCGGCGCAGCCTGTGCCGCTCGCCGCCGCGGAGCCGCGCATCGTCGATACCAAACCGGCGCAGCAAGTCGAACCGGTCGTGGTCGTGAAGAGGACGGCGAAGCGCGGCGCGTTTCAGCTTCCGTCGTACGATTTCTTGCAAGCCGCGGGCGCTATCACGAACGAGCTCGACAAGACCAAGATCCTCGAGCACGCGACGCGGCTCGAAAAGACGCTCGCGGATTACGGCGTCGCGGCCAAGGTCGAAGAGATTCACCCCGGACCGACCGTGACGACGTACGAAGTCGCGTGCGAAGCCGGCACCAAGGTGAGCAAGGTGGCGAGCCTGGCGGACGATCTCGCGCTCGGTTTGTCGCGCAAGGTGCGCATCATCGCGCCGATCCCGGGCAAGAGTCGGATTGGTTTCGAGCTGCCGAACGATCAGCGCGTGGCGGTGAATTTGCGCGAGCTGATCGAAGATCAACGGTTCGAGAAATTGGCGGAAAAAGCGCCGCTTCCGGTCGTGCTCGGGCGCGACATCGTGGGCGCGCCGTTCTACGCGGATTTGGCTTCGATGCCGCACGTGATCGTCGCGGGCGCGACCGGCGCGGGCAAGAGCGTCGGCTTGAACGTGATGCTGTCGAGCCTCTTGTTCAAGCGCACGCCGGAAGAGCTCAGGCTGTTGATGATCGATCCAAAGGTGGTCGAGCTTGCGCCATTCGACGGCATCCCGCACATGTTGCTTCCGGTCGTGACCGACATGAAGCAAGCCGCGACTGCGCTGCGCTGGGCGGTCGACGAGATGGAGCGCCGCTATCAGCTGTTCGCCAACGCGGGCACGAAGAACATCACGACGTACAACGGCTGGGTCGCCAAGGTCACGAGCGGCGAGATCCCGCCGCCTGAAGTGAAGATGGTCGACGCGATCGACGCGAACGGTCAAACGGTGAGCGTGCCGGCCGCGAAAGAGGGCTTCGATGGCCACAACTTGCCGCAAAAATTGCCGTACATCGTGATCGTGGTCGATGAATTCGCCGACCTCATGATGCAGCAGGGTAAAGAGGTCGAAGCGTCGGTCGCGCGTTTGGCGCAGAAGGCGCGCGCGGCCGGCATGCACGTGGTGCTTGCGACGCAGCGGCCGAGCGTGGACGTGATTACCGGCATGATCAAAGCGAACTTTCCGTCGCGCATCGGTTTTCGCGTGGCGCAAAAGGTCGACAGTCGCACGATCTTGGACGAGCAAGGCGCGGAGCTCTTGCTCGGCCGCGGCGACATGTTGGTCAAACTGAACGGCGCCAACGACACGCAACGCGTGCAGTGCCCGTTCGTGAGCGAAGAAGAGGTCGGGGCGGTCACCGATCACCTGCGCACCCAGGGCTCGCCTGAGTACAACGAGGCGATCTTGCTGTGCCCGGATGAAGAAGGGGCGGA
>DASYCL010000519.1:0-8310 GCA_036500245.1 Polyangiaceae bacterium
CGGCACGAACAACCTGTTCCGTTTGTCTGTTTCGACTGAAGCACGAACCGCGCCACTGGCTCGACGTTTGCAATGACGCGCGCGTGTTTGTCGAGCGATTCTTTGCGGCCGCGCGCGCCGACCGCGTGCTTCGACTGCGTAGCGTTTTTGTGCTTTTTTTGAGCTGGTTCGTCGCGGCGTGCACGTCGGTGCCGCCCGGCCGATCGGCGGTGCAGGGCGTCGACATCGAAGGCAACCGCTCGATCAGCGCCGACGAATTGCGCGAGAAACTCGAAACCGCGGAGAGCCCGCGCTTCCTCGGTTTCTTTTCGGGCGTGGTCTACGACTACAGCGTCTTCGATCGCTTCGTGCTCGATCGCGATTTGCAGCGCGTCGAACGTTACTACCGCGCGAAGGGCTACTACGCAGCGAGAGCACGTGCGGGCCGCGTGTTTTTTATCTCACCGAATAAGGTGAAGGTCGACATCATCATTGACGAAGGCAAGCCGACCGTCGTGCGGCGCGTCGATTTTCACGGCCTCGAGGCCGTGCCGAAGCCGATCGCCAATGCGGCCGAGCGGAGCACGCGCGCCGCGCTCGACGTCAATCAAAATTTCGAAGAACAAAAATACGAGGATGCCGAGAAAGCGCTGCGTAGTACTCTTGCCGATCACGGCTACGCGTACGTGAAAGTACAGCGCGCGGCGGACGTCGATTTGCCGAAGAACGCCGTCGCAGTCGGCTGGTTCGTGACGCCGGGGCCGCGCGCGCGTTTTGGTCAAGTGAAGATCGTGGGGCTCGGCGAAATTCCGGAAGCTCCGGTGCGACGCGCGCTCGCCCTCGAACCCGGCAAACCGTATTCGCAAAGCGAACTCGATTCCGCGCAGCGCGCGCTGCTCGACATGAATGTGTTCAGCTCGGTCGTGATTCAGCCGGATATCGAAGCCGGCGGCGAGAACCAGACTTCGCCCGAGGTGCCGATCATCGTGCGCGTCGAACCCGCCAAATTGCGGGCGATTCACCTCGGTGGCGGCGTGCAGGTCGATTCGATTCAAACCGACGTGCACGTGCTCGGCGGCTGGGAGAATCGCAATTTCTTCGGCGGGCTCAGAAGCTTCAGCTTCGAAGTGAAACCCGGTGTCGTGCTCTATCCGACGCGCATCCCGACACTACAAGCACCGACCAATCTGCTGCCCGAAGGTCGCGCCAACGCGCAGTTTCGTCAGCCCGGATTTTTGGAAGCGCGCACCGGTTTGTTCACGCGCCTCGATGGCAGCATTGCCCCGGTCATTCTCGCGCCCGATCAAACCAGCGGGCCCATCCTCGGCTATCGCGACGGTCGCGTCACGGCGGGTCTCGATCGTTCGCTTTGGCGTTTGTACGGCGCGATTTCGCACACGGTGCAAGTCGACAGCGCGTTCACCTATGCGGGCCGCTTGGATCCGGATTTGCACTTGATCACGGTGTCCTACCCCGAGGCGTTCTTGACTCTCGATTTACGCGATCAGCGGATGCACCCGCACGAAGGCGCATATTTTAGCACCGATTGGCAATTTGCCGGCGTCGGCGGAGACGCGCGCGACGTGCGCACGCAAAGCGAAGCGCGCGGCTATTTGCCACTTTCCCGCAAGGTCACGCTCGCTGCGCGCGCCACCATCGGGCTTTTATTTCCCTCGAACTACGGCGACACGCTCGAAGCCGCGGCACACGGCGCGGACCTCAGTAGCGAGCGCGCGCACTGGGTGCGCGACATTCAGCTGATGTTCTTGCGCGGATTCTTCTCCGGCGGTTCGGGCTCGAATCGCGGCTATGCGCTCCGCGAAATTGGTCCGCACGGCATCGTGCCACAAGCTAGCACTTCGCTCGCCAAGGCCTGTGACCCCACGATCACGAGCGGCTCGAACAGCTGCGACCTGCCGCTCGGCGGCTTCACGCTCTGGGAAGCTTCGCTCGAATTGCGCTTTCCGTTGTCCGGCCCGCTCAGCGCCGCGCTCTTCACCGACACCAGCGACGTCTCCGATCGCCAAGTCGATTTTCGCTTCGATCGGCCGCATTTGAGCGTCGGCGTCGGTTTTCGCTACGACACACCAGTCGGGCCGATTCGGCTCGACACGGGCTATCGCGTGCCCGGTTTGCAAGCACCGGCAGGCGCGGTCGACGAAGGCGTGCCGGCCGAAACGTTCGGCCTGCCGATCGCGATCTCGTTCGGCATCGGGGAGGCGTTCTGATGTTGATGTCGAACCGTCGCCCGAAGCAAAGCCGCATGCGGCGTTACGCTCGGCGCGCGCTTTACGGTGTCGGCATTGCGGTCGGCGCGGTCTTGCTCTTGCTGGTTTTGGGTTTGTTTTCCCTGCGCTTCGCGAAAGTGCGCGGTTACGTCGTGGGGCGGGCGAATGGCGCGCTCGCAGGATCGTTCAAAGGCCGCATCGCGCTTCACCATTTGCAATACGTCGGGCTCTCGGGCGTGCGCGGCGTGGAAGCCGAAATCTTCGATCCCAGTGGCCACCGCGTGATCGATTTGCACGGCGCCGAAGTACGACTCGGCGTGCTACGCGTGGCCTGGTCCGCGCTCACGCACGGCCAAAAGCCGCTAAAAATCACGATTGATCGTGTCGCCGCCAGTCACGTCGAAGCCTCGCTGATCGACGACGGCGCGGGTTCTCCGACTCTCGCCGACGCGTTTCAACCCAAAACCCCGAGCCCTCCGAGCTCCGGACCCGGCACGATCATCGCGATCAATCGACTCGAGCTCGGACACGTCTGGGCGCACGGCGCGCTCGCGGGCACGCCGCCACTCGACGTCGAATTGAGAAACGCGCGCGGTTCGTTGCAGAGCAGGCCCGACACGACGAACATCGCCTTCGAAAAGGTCAGCGTCGCGGCGCGCGGTTTACCACAGGGCGTCGATCCGAGCGGCGAGCTCAAGGCCTCGCTCAGCATCCCCGCCGCGCCGAACGCGCCGCTCAGCGCGAAGGCGCACTATGAGGGCAAAGCAGCGGACATCCCGCTCGTGCTGGACGCGAGCTACATCGCCTCGAAGCTCGTGGCGCAGCTCGATGCGAAAGAAGTGCCGCCCGCCGCCGTCGCCAAGCTCGCGCCGGGCGTCGAACTGCGCTCACCCGCTTCGCTCACGGCGCACGCCGAAGGCACGATGCCCGAAATTTCTGGGACTTTCGCGCTCGCCGAGGAAGAGAGCACGCTCGACGGCGATTTCGCGCTGTCATTGAAAGACGACCTCCGCGCCAAAGCCAAGCTGCAGGCGCGCGAGATCGACGCGGCCGCGTTCAGCCGCGCCGCGCCGCGCTCCAAGCTCGACCTCACGCTGCACAGCGCCGTCCTCGTGCCGAAGCGCGGACCGATGACCGGCAGCTTCGAGCTAGCGAGCGAGCCCGCCGTGGTTTCGGGGCAAGCCGTGCCCGCGATTGCCGTGAATGGCAAATTCTTGAACGATGCGCAGAGCGCGCAGGCCAAAGCCGAAGCACACGTCGAAATCGGAGAACCGGGCGCGCACACCAGCATCGACGCGACGCTCGCGCGCGGAGCGCGTACGAACGTCGAGTTTCGCAGCACTACGTCGCTCGACAATCCGCGGCGCTTGCAACAGCTCGCGCGCGCGCGACTCAGCGGCGACTTACGCATCCAAGGCAACTACGAAGTCGAAGCTCAACGTCTGGAAGCCGAAGCCAACGCCAATTTGCGCGAGGTCTCGCAGGGCGAAAATCACGTCTCGCGCGTGACGTTGCGAGCCAGCGCCAACGGCACACTGCCGCATCCGAACACCGATATTTGGCTCGATTTGAAGGACGCGAATCTCGCCGGCCAGCATCTTGCGGACGCGAAGGTGGCGCTGCGCGGCTCGCTCTCGCGCGCCGCGCTGAGCGCCGAGGTCGCGATGCTCGTGCCACGGCGGCACATTCAAATCAGCAGCATCGTCTCGAACGACAACGGCATCTTGCTCGATCACCCGAGCGTGAACTTGAGCCAAGCCGACACCAACTTGCGTCTTTCGGCGAAGACCGTCCAAGTGGTGCACGGTCGCACCACGATCGCAAATTTGCATCTCGAAGGCGCGGGCACCGCGGACGCGTCGCTTGTGCTTGGCCACGAGCTCGAGAGCGCGAGCGTGCAGACCTCGCAGCTCGATCTGGCGCGGCTCTGGCGCTTGGTCGATCGCCGAGCGCCGCTCAAGGCGGGCACCGCGACTATCTCGCTAAAATACGAGAAGAACGGGCGCAATCCACAGGCCGAGCTCAAGCTGCGGGCCGACAACCTGACGCTGGATCGCATTCGCAACGGCGCGCTCGAGGCGGACTTCATGTTCAAGGATCGGCGCTTGGACGGCAAAGCCGAGGCCGATCTGAAGCAGGCCGGCCATTTATCGGCCAGTCTCAGCGAACTACGTGGCATCGATCTCGAGCAACCCAAGCCCGAGCGCCTGAGCGGAAAACTCGAGCTCGAAGGTCAACTCGATCTACGCGATCTCGACCAGCTGGTTCCAGCTGGAAGTCATTTGCCGATTGCGCGCGCGCGCGGCCAAGTGAAATACGATCTTACGGTCGAGCGCGATCAGCCCGGGCCAGGGCTACCGCTGGTGCATGTGCACGTCACGAGTAAGAACCTGCAGCTTGCCGGCGCGCGCGACAGCAAAATCAATCTCACCACCCGACAACAGGCTTTGGCCGCGGCACCGCCGTCGATCAAAGGCCTCGACTTCAATTTGGACTTCAAGCACGAGGAAGCCGGTGAAACCGAGATCGACGCGAGCATGAGCGACGAGCACGGCGCGCTCGGTTCGATCAGCATCGAAGCGAAGGTCGCGCCGCGGCTGGCGAACGCCGCGCGTGAGCTCGAGCAAAATTGGCAAACCATCCCGCTCAAAGTGCATGCCAGCATGCCGCGCCGAGACATCGAGAAGCTGCCGGTGGAAGTGCGCCCCGCCGGACTCAGCGGCGTCGCCTCGGGTGAGCTCAGCTACGAAGGCGTGATCACTCAGCCAGACCTCAAATTCTCGGGCAAAGTGGAGCACTTTCGCCAGAGTGAAGCGCGCACGCGCGGACTCGATTTGGCCTGGGAAGGCGGCTACTCCGGCGCTCGCGCGACCTTCAAAGGCACGGCCAAGAGCGGCGCGCGCCAGGTCGGCAGCGCGGATCTGAGCCTCGAAACCGCAATTGGCGATTGGCTGCACCACCGCGGCGGGCCACTACCGAAAATGAGCGGCAACGCGCTGGTTCAATTCGACGGTTTCCCGATCGAGCTTTTCCCGGGCACGCAAACGAGCCAAGTCGGCGGCGCGCTCAGCGGCAAAATCGAGCTCAAGGATTTCGGTAAAGACGCTTCACTCGTCAGTCAGCTCGAGGCCAAACCCTTCAAAGTCGGAGAAACCGAGTTTGCGCGCATCTCGAGTGAGATCAACGCTCAGGGCAAGCAGGCCAAAGTCGCGCTGCGCGTTGAAGCTCGACAAGGCCTCACCACCGTCGACGCACATTCCGGATTTTCGTGGGGCGCTAAACTGGCACCCAGCTTGGCGCTGCCAGCGGACGCGGAACTTCGCGCGCAAGGCTTTCGCTTGGCCGCAGTCGCGCCGTTCGTTGCTTCCTCGTTCGGCGAGCTCGACGGGCGCGTGAACGGCGAGCTCCACGCACACTTCCGCGGCGGCGCGCCGGCGCTCGACGGCCACATCGACATCGATCGCGGGGTCGCTCAAGTGGCTTCGCTCGGACAACGCTTCGAACAGATCCAAGGCAGAATTTCCGTGGTCCCAGGCCAGGTGAAGCTCGAAAAGCTGAGCGCGCGGGCCACCAGTGGCAAGCTGAACGTGACCGGCGAGGCCAACCTGAACGGCTTGGATTTGACGAACGCGGTCGCGCGCGTGCGCATCGCGAAGCCCGAAGCAATTTCGGTTTCGGTCGCCGGCACGGAGATCGGGGACGCTTGGGGCGCGATCGACGTGAACATGAAGCCGGGTAACGCCGAGACGTCGAGCAAACTCGCGGTGAACATTCCCGAGCTCCACGTGCGCGTCGCAGACACTGGCGGACAAGATGTCCAAGCGCTCGATCCCGCGAAGGACGTGCGCATCGGCACCGGCGAGCGCTACGGGGATTTCGTGACCCTGCCCTTGCAACCGCTGACCGACAGCGAGCCCGCGAAGAACGAACGGCCAATGATCGTCGAGATCACGCTCGGCAAGCAGATTTGGATTCAGCGCGGTGACTCGACCAAAGTTCAGCTTTCGGGCAAAACCGAAATGACGCTCGGCGATCCGACGCGCATGACGGGCCAAATCAACCTGCGCGGCGGCAAGCTCGACGTGCAGGGCAAACAGTTCGAAATCGAGAGCGGAACCGTCACATTCGCGGGTGATCCGGGCAATCCCACAATCGTCGCGACCGCGCGTTGGGATGCGCCGGACGACGAACAACATCGCGTCTACGCCGACTACAGCGGCACGGTGAAAAACGGCAAGGTGACGCTGCGATCCGAGCCGCCACTGACCGAAGACCAAGTCCTGAGCTTGCTCCTACTGGGCACACCGGACGGCACGATCGGCGGCCCGAGCACCGGTGGCAGCACCGCGGCGACTGCCGTCGGCGCGGTGGGCGGGGCGGCGACGCAGGGTTTGAACAAGGCGCTCTCGAATTTGTCGTCTCTCGACGTGAGCACGCGCATCGACAGCAGCACGGGTAGCGCGCGCCCGGAGCTCGTGGTGCAACTCACGCCGAAGGTGTCGGCGAACATCACGCGCGCGCTCGGCGCGCCCGCGCCCGGTCAGCCGCCGGACATGACCTTCCTCACCTTCGATTTCCGGATCCATTCGCGCTGGTCGCTCTCGGCGCTGGTGGGCGACCGCGGCGAGTCCGGTTTGGATTTGATTTGGCGCCGTCGGTATTGACAGCCAACGTGTCGCAGTGGGGCACGTTGCGTCATCCTGATTTGAAAATTCCGCGTGATTTGCGGCAAAACTTCGGCGATTGCGTGGCACACCGCTTGCTCAAATCCAGTCGTACGCGGCGTGCAGAAAGAGCACAGCGATATCTGGACGGTATCCAGGGAAGGAAGCTTCAACATGAATCTCAACAAAGCGTTGTGGACGATTGGTTCGGTAATTGGCGCGCGGCAGGCGATCAAGGCCGTGCAGGGCGTCGAGCTCAATGACATCTTGGGCGTGATTGGCCTGGAGCGCCGTCCGAGCGCAATATCGCGCGCCTTGCCCGCGATTGGTTTGGTTGCCGTGAGCGCCGCGGTCGGCGCGGGTGCGGCGCTGCTACTCGCGCCAAGCTCGGGCGAAGAGCTGCGCGCGCGGCTATCAGACGGGCTCGACGACATGAAGCACCGCATCGACGACGCCAAGGTGCGCATGAACGACAAGCTCACCGACAAGCTGAACCAGTTCGAAAATCACACCAGCAACTCGACCTCGTGAATTTCACTTTCGGGCAGCGCAAAGCGAGTGCCCGCGAGTGCCAACCCCGCGTCCCGGCTCAGCCGGTGCTGCGCGGGGTTGGCGTTTTGTGCGCGGGCTTCGCGGGCGGAAGCTTCGCAGGTTCGGGTAGCGGCAGCTCTTGTTGCTCGGCCGCGAACGCGCCGCGCTCGAGCTCGGCATTGAGCTCGGCGCCGTACACCACGATCAGCGCCGAAATATAGAGCCAAAACTCGAGCACGATCACGCCGGCGAGCGCGCCGTAGGTGGAGGTGAAGCTCGTAAAATATTGCACGTACAGCGAGTACACGGCGCACAAGATCACCCACAACAGCGCAGCCACCGTCGCCCCGGGCAGCACTTGGCGCACGCTCGGCAGTGGGCTCCGCTCCGCTGCGTAGCGATAGAGCAGCCCAAATACGAGCCACGCCCCAAGCAGCATCGCCGCCCAGCGCAGCACGACGATGGCCGCACCGATGTGAAAAAACGCGAGCAGCTTCGGCAACACGGCGATGACGGGAATGAATACGAACATGCCGAACATGCTCGCCAGCGTGAACAGCACGGCGATGCGCCGGCGTTGCAAGAAATTGCGTTTTTCCGGCAGATCGTAAGCGACGTTGATCGCGCGCACGAGCGCGCTCATCGCCGAAGACGAGCTCCACAGCACCGCCAAGAAACCGGCCACCACACCGATGCTCAAGCTGCGCGAAGAACGCGCGATGAACCCCGACAGCTCGCCGATCACGATGTCGCGACCCGCGGGTGGCAGCGCACGCGCGACGCCGTAGATCGCATGTTGGATCGCGATCGGATTGGCGATCAGGCCGAACAGCGAGACGGCGGCGAGTAGCGCGGGAAACAGGCCGAGCAAGCCATAGAACGCGAGCCCGGCCGCGACGATGTCCGCG